>JAGRJL010000680.1:0-468 GCA_020442775.1 Lysobacterales bacterium
TCGGTGGTGCGCACGTTGGCGCGCACCGACACGAACATGCCGATGTAGCCGGTCAGGCCGGAGAACACCGCGCCGATCAGGAAGCCGATCGCGGTGGTCCAGGAAAGCGCCGCGCCGATGATCACGAACAGCGCCACGCCGACCATGGCGATGGTGGTGTACTGCCGGTTCAGGTAGGCCTTGGCGCCTTCCTGAATCGCACCGGCGATGGCCTGCATGCGATCGTTGCCGGCCGGTTGTTTGAGAATCCACATCGACGAAAAGACGCCGTAGGCTACCGCGAGTGCCGCGCATCCCAGCGCGATCAACAGTCCGTACTGCTGCAACATGAAAACCCCCGAGCGAGGTGAAACGAAAGGAAACGCGCGCCTCCTCCCCGGCGGCACGCGAGGGCGCGGAGTATACACAGCGCGGGGCCGCTGACCGAAGCGCAGCGGCGCAATTGGACGAAACTTTTGCCAATTCGAC
>JAGRJL010000680.1:551-2805 GCA_020442775.1 Lysobacterales bacterium
CGGTTCAAGTCATGTCGCGAACAGTTTGCACCCCGACTTCAATCGATTTGAGCGCCGGCTGATCGAGGGCTCGCTAGAATGGCCGGGTCTTCTCCTGTTGCTCGAGGGTGGTGTCGTGCTCAAGCGCCTGCTTTATGTCCTGTTGGCGGTGGTCCTGCTGCTCGTCGGGGTGGCCTATCTGCTCCCGGCGGAGGTCACCGCGCAGCGCTCGATTGTCATCCAGCGACCGCCGGCGACCGTTTTCACCGTGCTCGCCAGCATGAATCGCTTCAACGACTGGTCACCCTGGTATCCGCGCGATCCCAACGCCAGCTATACCTGGATCGGTCCGAGCTACGGCGAGGGGGCAGGGATCCACTGGAAGGGCAACCAGGACGTGGGCGAGGGGACTCAGACCATCACCGCAATCGAGCCCTACAGTCGGATCGACGTGAGCCTGGACTTTGGCGCCGAAGGGCCGGCCGAAGCCGGCTACCGGCTGCGCGCAGTGGACGGCGGAACCGAAGTGACCTGGGTCTTTCATAGCGATCTGGGAATGAACCCGGTAGGGCGCTATTTCGGTCTGCTGATCGACCGCTTCCTGGGGCCGGACTATGAGCAGGGATTGGCCCAGCTCAAGTCCCTGGTCGAGGACCTGCCCGAGGGCGATCCGGCGGGCCTGAACTTCGAACAGGTGGAAGTGGAGGCACACAACCTGCTGTTCATCACCGAGACTACCGCGGCCGAAAGCGCGGCGGTTTCCGCCGGCTATGCCGATGCCTACACTCAGATCGTCCCGTTCATGGCCGCCAATGGCCTTGCCCAGGCAGCGCCGCCGATTGGCGTGGAGGGTGGCACCGTCGACGGGCAGTACCGCTTCGATGCCGCAATCCCGATCAGCGGCAGCGTGGCCGAACTGGTTGAGCCAATCCAGCTGCGCAGCAGCTATGCCGGCACCGCGCTGCGCACCGTGCACGTGGGCGCCTATCACCAGCTGCAGCGCAGCGCCGACGGGCTGAAGGCCTTCGCCGCGGCGCGCGGCATGAGCGCCAATGGCGCACTCTGGTACAGCTTCGTGGATGATCCGACCGTGGTGGCGGAAGAATCGTTGAGGACCGAAATCTATTTACCGATCGTATCCCCGGACGGGTAGAGAATCCAGGCGCGCTTGGGGCACCATCTAGCTTTGCCAGGGGAGCACTTGCCCTGGCCGCGGGACGGGATGGGAGGAACGCCAGATGAGTATCGATACCAGCGTGCTGAAGGCGCTATATCCGCTGGACAGCATGCGGCCCGAGCACCTGGATGCGCTGGCCAAGGAAGGGGAAATCGAGGAACTGGGGCGCAATGATGTGCTGTTCCGCGAGGGCGAGACTGACGAGCACGCCTACTACCTGCTCAGCGGGGAAATTCTCGGCAGCTACAGCAACGGCCGCAGCAAGACCGTCAGCGCCGACTCGCTGCAGGGCCGCTATCCGGTCGGTGACCTGCAGCCGCGCCGGTTTACCGCGACCGTCACCAGCCTGACTGCCAGCGTGCTGCGCTTTGATCGACGCTATCTGGAAAAGGTCATCACCTTCGATCAGCTGGTCCGGTCGGGTCAGCTCAAGTCCGATCCGGGTGATCCGGATGCCAGCCGCTGGGCCTTTCGCCTGCTGCAGAGCAAGGCGCTGCGCAAGGTGCCTGCCGGCAGCCTGGAGCGCTTGTTCACCCGTTTCGAGGAAATTCAGGTTAGCGACGGCCAGTCGATCATCAAGGAAGGTGACGACGGCGACTACTACTACGTGATCAAGGAAGGGGCCGCCGCAGTCAGTCAGCTGCAGGACACCGGGCCGGCGGTAGTGGCCTATCTGGTCCGCGGCGACAGCTTCGGTGAGGACGCGCTGCTCTCCAACAGCGTGCGCAATGCCAGCGTCAACATGATCAAGGACGGCAGCCTGATGCGGCTGGCCAAGAGTGACTTCGGCGAGCTGCTCAAGCAGCCGGTGGTGGAGTGGATCACCCCGGGCAAGGCCTCCATACTGGTCCGCCAGGGCGCCGGGATCATCGACGTGCGCACCGCTGAGGAGTTCGACGAGCGCGCAATCAAGGGCGCTCGCAACTTTCCCCTGTACCGCCTGCGCGAACATCTGAGCGAGCTGGATCGCAAGACCCGCTACGTCTGCTACTGCAACACCGGCGAACGCAGCGCCGCCGCCGCCTTCATTCTCAACAAGATGGGCTATGAGGCGGTCGCGCTGGCCGGTGGGCTTTCGGCGATGGTGAAGCAGGTGGA
>JAGRJL010000681.1 GCA_020442775.1 Lysobacterales bacterium
CGCTGAGCTGCCGGTACTCGGGACGAAAGTCGTGCCCCCACTGGGAAACGCAGTGAGCCTCATCGATCGCGAACAGCGCGATGGGTAGCTGATCCAGGCGGCTCATGGTGCCGTTGCTGAGGATGCGCTCGGGGGAAACGTAGAGCAGATCCAGTTCCTCGGCGTGCAGTTGGCGCAGCACCTCGGCCTGTCGCGAGCCATCCAGGCTGGAGTTCAGAAAGGCGGCGCGGACGCCCAACTGGTTGAGGCTGTTGACCTGATCCTCCATCAGCGCGATCAGTGGCGATATCACCACTGCGGTGCCCTCCCGGAGCAGCGCGGGCACCTGAAAGCAGAGCGATTTGCCGCCGCCGGTGGGCATCAGTACCAGCGCGTCGCCGCCGTCGCAGAGGTGCTCGACGATCGCCTGCTGCTGCCCGCGAAAGCTGGAAAAGCCAAATACCTGTTGGAGCAGCTCGGTGGCTTTGGACACGCATCAGGACCCGGCAATCACCAGGGGCGGATTAAACCACAGCGCTAGCCTGTGGTCGGCTCCAAGGGGGCAGCGGCCGCTTCCGCAGGGGCCTGGAGCGAGCTGCAGGGCGCACGCAGAAGGCGTTCAACCGATTCGTCCTGGTGAAGCTCGCATTGCCACTGGCCGTCGGACAGCTCCAGCCCGATCTGTGCACCACGCAAGGCTGGTCGGTTCTGCTCGATGTCGCCAAAACGCGCGATCAGCCGCTTGCCGTCGATGCTCCAGCTCACCAGTTCCTGATCCAGAGCGGACGCGAGCGCAGGGTCCAACTTGAGCTCCTGCAGGTTGCGAGGCCAGCGTCGACGCTTGTCCGCGAACTCGCTGATCGCGGCGCGCAGTTGCTCGCTTTGGTTGAGCGCCTGGCGAACCGCCGACCTGCTTCGATAATCTTCGATGGCCGGAACGGCGAGCGAGCTCAGTAGCCCCGCCGTGGCTACCGTGGCCAGTCCGCCGGGTCCCTGCAGCAACTCGCTGGGGCTGTCTTCGTAGCTGGCTGTCAGCGACAGCCGGTCGGCCTCAATCCCCAGCCGGGCGGAAATCGACCCCTGCTCGGGCAGCCGCAGTTCATCGGCGTTGGGGAAGGCGTAGGGGTCTATCTCCACCTCGAGAATGTCCCCCAGGGCCTGCAGCACGCTGATCATTCCATGGTAGCTGTCGCGATGAAGTTGATCGCTCACCGCAATTGCCATGGCGATGGTGCCGGCTGGGTCGCTTGCCTGATCGTCTTTCATCCAGCTCTGCAGGGTCGTCTTTTCCGGGCTGAACTGGCGATCAGCCAGGATCTGGGGGAGCTTGGCGGCGACCAGGAAGGGACCTTCCTCGACCCAGTAGGCGCGCAACCGCAGGTGCTGAAGATCGCTCCAGAGCGCGCTGGCCGGTGCCTGCGCCGAACCATCTGCATCACCGTCGCCGGCCACTTCAGTGAGACTGGCCTCATCGATCTCGCCACTGGAAGTGGTCGCCTCGGACCCTGCCGCGGGCGTGGCTGCACCCAATTCCACGCTGTATTCGTGGATGTCCATTCCGTTCCAGCGGCGGGTCTTCAACTCGCCGGCCATGTGCGCGCTGAGATGTGCCAGCAGGCTGTCGAATCCATCCGGGTCCTTGATCCGCAGCGTCGCGAACCTTCCGGCGCTGTCCTGCCAGATTGCCAGTTCCGGGCCGATTCTGGAGAACAGCGTTGCGGCGCTGATTCCGGAAAGCTGACGGAGTCGGTTGTCCAGCGTCGTGGTCCAGTGGGTTTCCCCGATGGCCTGACTCCCAGTCGCCAGATCCGTCGCTCCGGCGGCGTCAGTAACCGCCGTGTCCGCTGCGGCGGAAGGGGCGCTTGGGCTGCCCTCGGCCTCGGGATCAGAATTGGTCGCCGCCTGCTCCGACCCGATCCCGATTGCCGGCTCAATCCACGAGCGCAGCGCCTCCCACTCGGCAGCATTCGGGAGCGCGAGGACGACAGCCCAGTCCAGGTTGGCGGCGCTGGTCACCGGCAGCTCGCGGACCCCCTTTGGCAGTCTGGCGAGCAGTGCAGGATCCACCCCGGCAACGCTGAGCGTGATCTGGCCGTGGCCGTTGACGGTGCCGATGCCGAATGACCACCCCCTGCTCAGCCCGATCGCGTGATGCAACGCAACTTCTGAGGTATCGACGTATGGCAGCAGGATGGCTGGATTGAGCCACGCTGCCAGGCCCCTGCCGGATTGATCCAGTGCTTCAATCTGGACTCGGGCTGGGTGATTGGTCTCACCTTGGGCGCCGGACAGGATGCTCGTCGAGACGTTTTCCGCGTGATCGAGGGTGATCAGGATGTCGAGCCGACCGCTGGTTGCGTCGAATCTGAGCTGGGCGGGTTGGGTCAAACCGAGGCCCATCGTGGCTTTGCCGTCTGCGCCGAACTGGACGGGTACCAGGACCGGGCCTTCGCTGCTCTCATCTGCAATCGCCGGTTGCGCTGGCTCTGCCGCTGAATCTTCTGCCGCCACGGGGGTGTCGTCGGTCTCGTTGGCGGCTGCGGGTTCGCTACGGCTGTCTGCGTCGGCTGCAATCTGCAGTGGACTCAGCCAGGCAGCGACCCGCGCCGGGTCGGTCTGATTGAGTTTGGCTGTTGCCCATAGCTGCGCAGCATCTGCCCGATCGGGCGCAGAGCTCAGCAGCGCGATTTCGATGGGGCCGTCGATATAGGAAAGCGCCTCCGCCAGCCCGGATGGCCATTGCCGACGAATACTCGCGGTCGCTACGGCATTTTTCAGAAGCTGCAGCTGCTGCCGCCAGGCGATTGAGGCGTAGGCGACGTCAGAGGAGCGGCCGACGACGTCGCCCAGCGAGGCCCAGGGATTGGGCAAGCGCAGATAGCCGATGGTTTCCGGCGGCAGATGCTGACTCAGATAGGCTCCGCTCATCATTGGGCTAGGCGCGGTCGCGACGGCCGGGAGCAACGGTGGGGGCGGCGCCGGGGCCGGCGGGGACTCCGCCGAGGTCGGCGGTGGTGAGGGTGGTGCGGGCTCGGGCTCCGGTGCGCAGGCAGCGAGCAGTAATGCGACTGCCGCCAGCGGCATCCGGATAAGAGAGTGCGCCAGCCGCAACGGGCGCAGACCGATCCCGCGCTTGGGGTTGGCCCGATGAATGAGCGTCGACGGCATCTTGCTGTATCGCGATTGGTCACCGCCGAGTTTCGCACAGGCGCCTGCAAAGGTGGCGCTCGTGCCGCGCCCAGGGCGTGACTTTGTTCATCCTTCCGCCAGCGCACTCGCAGCGCGGATCGATTCTGCGCTGTGGCTCACTCTCAACCCCTCTGCGACTGGCTCGAAAGCGGCGCTGATCAGGCATCCTGATTGGACGGCGCAGGGGAGGTGCTGTGGTATCCTTGCGGGCTGTTTTCAGCTCATTCGGGGCAGTCCATGTTGACTCTTGCACCGCGCATGTCGCGTGCTCAACCCAGCGCAATCATGGAGATCGCGCTGAAGGCCAAAAGGCTCAAGGCGGAGGGGCGTGACATCATTTCCTTCTCCATCGGTGTACCCAACTTCCTGCCCGCCGATCACGTCTATCAGGCGGCCAGAGAGGCGCTGGAACACGACAGCGGCCAATACGGATCGAACCGCGGTCCTGATGATCTGGTCGATGCCTGGCTGGGGAGCCTTGAACGTTCCGGGGTGACCGGCTACGGGCGCGAGAATGTGGTGACCGGGGTTGGCGCCAAGCACGTGCTGTTCAACGTGCTCTATGCGCTGGTTGACGAGGGCGACGAAGTGCTGATTCCGACGCCCTACTGGACCTCGTACATCGACATGCTGGACGTGATGGGCGCGAAAAACGTGCTGTTGCCCTGTTCCGCCGAGCAGTCCTACAAGCTGCGTCCGGAACAGCTGGCGGCGGCGATCACGCCCAAGACCCGGGTGCTGATGTTCAACAACCCGTCCAATCCCACCGGCATGGTCTACACCAAGGACGAGATCGCGGCGCTGGCGGCTGAACTGGTCAAGCACGATATCTGGATACTCTCCGATGACATTTATCGGGAAATGATCTTCGACGGCATCGGCTGGCATCATCTGGTCACCGCAGAGCCGAAGTTGCGCGATCGCGTCGTGCTGATCGACTCGATCTCCAAGACCTACGGCATGCCGGGCTGGCGGGTGGGGTTCATGGCCGCGCCGGAGCGGCTGGCCAAGGCCTGCGTGACCCTGAACTCGACTGCCATTACCAACCTTCCTGAAGTGGTGTGTGCGGCCGCCGCCGCCGCCTTGAGCGGATCCCAGGCGGTGACCGAAGGCAAGTGCAAGGAATTCGCCGGGCGCCGCGATCAGGTCATGGCGTGCTTTTCGCGCATTGCAGGCATGACCTGCCCCAAGCCACAGGGCGCCTTCTACGCCTTTCCCAATATTTCCTTTGCCTTCGGCCGCAAGCATCGCGGTCAGGTGCTGAACAACGATGTCGATGTCTGCGCGGCGATGCTCGAAAGCGTCGGCGTGGCCTGCGTTCCCGGCAGCGCCTTCGGCGAGCCGAACGGGATGCGGATCAGCTACACCTGCAAGGCCGAGGAACTGCCGGACGGTCTGGCCCGGATCGAGCGCTTCTTCGGCGAGCTGGAGTAGTTCGCTCCTGTCGTGAATCGCTAACACCCAATTTGGCCGCGCGCAGTCGGCCTGCCAATCAACAACCAACTGAGGATTGACTTGATGAAAGCACCTGTCCGCGTTGCAGTTACCGGCGCCGCTGGCCAGATCGGCTACGCGCTGCTGTTCCGTATCGCCTCCGGCAGCATGCTCGGACCGGACCAGCCGGTGATCCTGCACCTGCTCGAGATCACCCCGGCGCTGCCCGCGCTGGAGGGGGTGATCATGGAGCTGAACGATTGTGCCTTCCCGACGCTGGCTGGGACCGTGGCCACCGACGACCCCAACGTTGCCTTCAAGGACGTGGATTTCGCGCTGCTGGTGGGCGCCCGTCCGCGTGGGCCGGGGATGGAGCGCAAGGATCTGCTGGAGGCCAACGCGGCGATCTTCTCGGTGCAGGGCAAGGCGCTCAACGCCCACGCCAAGCGCGACGTGAAGGTGCTGGTGGTTGGTAATCCGGCCAACACCAATGCGTTGATTGCGCAGCAGAATGCCCCGGACCTGGATCCGCGCTGTTTCACCGCGATGACCCGGCTGGATCACAACCGGGCGCTATCGCAGCTGGCAGAGAAGACCGGCAGTCACTCCACCCGGATCACTCACATGACCATCTGGGGCAATCACAGCGCCACCCA
>JAGRJL010000682.1:0-2998 GCA_020442775.1 Lysobacterales bacterium
GCCGCTGGCGAAGCGCTGCCCCTGGCGCAGGATCAGATCCGTGGCCACGGGCACGCGATTGAAGCGCGCCTGTACGCCGAAGACCCGGATGCAGGCTTTCTCCCCGGCAGCGGCCGGCTGGAACGCCTGGAGCTCCCCCATAGCCAGCCGGGCATGCGGGTGGACGCGGGCGTGGATCAGGGCGACGAGGTGACCGTCTTTTACGACCCGATGATTGCCAAGCTGATCGCCTACGGCGGGGACCGGGAGCAGGCCAGACTGCGTCTGCTCAACGCCATTGACCATTCGCTGGTGGCGGGGCCCAAGAGCAATCTGGATTTTCTCAGCCGCCTGCTGCGCCACCCTCGGTTCGTGGACGCTGAGATTGATACCGGTTATCTGGACCGATCGCTGGACGAAGTGCTCGGCGCTCCCCAGGCGATTGGTCCATTGGGGCTGACAGCCGCAGCGCTGCGCGCGCTGCTGGAGGAAGAGCAGGCGGCCGCGGTGAGGCATCATGGGGATGATCGCCATTCACCCTGGCAGATCGCCGATGGCTGGCGCCTCGGGCACCGAGGCAAGCGGCTGCAGCGCTTTCTCGCCGGGGATCAATCGATCACGATCGCTGCACATGGGGCGGCGGGCGAGTACCGGCTGGATTTCGACAGCGAGCATCAGCAAGTCGTGAGCGGCGCGCGAATTGAGGGGGATCAGCTCAGCTGGTTCGCGGATGGACGCCGCTTCGTGGTCACCGTCGCTCCAATCAGCGGTGGCTATCAGATTCATTCAGAAGGGCGGCGACACAATCTGCGTCATCTGCCGGCTTTTGCGCCCACCCTGGCCACCGGTGCCTCCGGCGACCGCCTGAATGCGCCGATGCCGGGACGAATCGTCGCGGTGCGGGTGGCCGAAGGCGCGGCGGTGGAAGCCGATCAGGAACTGGTGGTGATGGAAGCGATGAAGATGGAGCTTTCATTGAAGGCGCCTCGTGCCGGGGTGGTGGCGACACTGCGCGCCGAAGTCGGCGCCTTTGTTGAGGCCGACACCTTGCTGGTGCAGCTGGCCGAGGCCCAAGAGAATTCGGAGAACGCGGCATGAGTCAGTCAGCTGAGGTCGTCAAGATTGTCGAAGTAGGCGCGCGGGATGGGCTGCAGAACGAAAAGCAGATTGTGCCAACCGCGGTGAAGGTGAAGTTGATTGAGTCGCTCGCCGAAAGCGGACTGCGCCACGTGGAGGCCACCAGCTTCGTCAGTCCCAAATGGATTCCCCAACTGGCCGACGCTGCAGAGCTGATGGCGCAGCTCAGCCGGCTGGCCCACGTCAACTATCCGGTGCTGGTGCCCAACATGCAGGGCTACCAGCGTGCGGTGGCCGCCGGCGCGAAGGAAGTGGCGATCTTCACTGCCGCTTCCGAGGCATTCAATCAGCGCAATATCAACGCCACCATCGATCAGTCATTGGCACGTTTCGTACCCATCATGGAGGCTGCCGCTGCCGATGGCGTGCACGTGCGCGGCTACGTATCTACCGTGCTCGGGTGCCCCTATCAGGGCGAAGTGCCATTGGCTGATGTGGTCCGTGTCGCCGAAGCGCTCAATGCGCTGGGCTGTTACGAAATTTCGCTGGGTGACACTATCGGTGTGGGCACTCCGAGCAAGGCCAAAGAGATGTTTCAGGCGGTCGCTGCGGTGGTTCCGGCTGAGCGGCTGGCGGTGCACTTTCACGATACCCGCGGACAGGCATTGGCCAACATCTATGCCTGCCTGGAAGTTGGTGCGCGCGCGGTAGATTCGTCGGTGGCGGGCCTCGGTGGCTGTCCCTATGCGCGCGGGGCGACCGGCAATGTGGCGACCGAAGATGTGGTTTATATGCTCGAAGGGATGGGGCTGCACACCGGCGTCGATCTGGACGCGCTCGCCGCGGTCGGACGCTGGATCTCGGACCAACTGGGCCGGGCCAATGGCAGCAAGGTTGGAGTCGCACTCGGAGCCCAGCAAAGCTGACCCCGGTTTGACCAGTACTGCGCCCGAAGGGGGGCAATCTCGTCGATGGTGACCGGCTCACCCGGAGGCGGTGACTTTCCGGGCTATACTCCGCGCCTCTCACGCCAATCAGGAGCAGCCCCGACGTGTGTCCAGCCAAAGTCGCGCCCGATGCCCAGCGCGGCCACTTGATTCCCATTGGTGGCGCCGAAGACAAGGTCGGCGATATCGGTGTGCTCAAGCGATTCATTCGCCTCTGTCCCAAACGACCTGCGATCGCCATCGTCCCGACCGCCTCCCGGCTGGAAGAGACCGGTCGCGTGTATCAGGATCTGTTTCGCGACCTGGGTGCCAGCCAGGCGCAGATCCTCAGTTTCGCCGATCGCGGTGATTGCGAGGACCCGACCCAGCTGGCGCTGATCGAGCAGGCGGATGCGGTGTTCATTACCGGGGGCAACCAGCTGCGCCTGTCGACCACTTTGGGCGGCACCTCGGTGGCCAAGCTGCTGCGCCGACGAAATGCCGAAGGAATGCCTATCGCCGGCACCTCTGCCGGCGCCGCGATCATGCCCGAACACATGATTGCGGGTGGGGAGGAGGGCGCCGCACCTCGCGCGGGGATGGTGAGCCTGGCGCCCGGTTTGGGGCTGACCAACAAGGTGATGGTGGACCAGCACTTCCGCCAGCGCGATCGCTTGGGACGTCTGATCTCGGCGCTGTCACTCAATCCCTTCGCGGTTGCCCTGGGGATCGACGAGGACACGGCCGCGTTCATTGATGGCGACAACATGCTGGAAGTGGTCGGCAGCGGCACCGTAACCATTCTTGATCCGGCTGATCTGGGACACAGTTCGATGCCTGACGCCGGCTCCGGGGAGGTTCTCAGCGTGACCAATATCCGGCTTCATGTGCTGGCCGCCGGGGGCCGCTTTGACCTCGATGCGCGCAGCGCGCATGCGCCGCCGGATCAGGACTGACACAGCGCCGGCTGATCATGGTCGGCGGGCGCCCATCGCGTGCTCGGGAGTCAAGCCCTG
>JAGRJL010000682.1:3044-3603 GCA_020442775.1 Lysobacterales bacterium
TGCGCGCACGCTGGAGTGCGCCCAGTCGACCGTGTTTGGCTGCGCGGAAGCTGCGCAGATGATTGCCGCCTGCGCCGAACCGATATCCTGCGATCGCCGCAGCTGGGGTGGTTCCGCCTGGACCCGACCCCCGCCATTTCTCCCGGGTTCTTCGCCTTGAGCGGTGGTCGTCGTTGCCGCGTGCTGCGGCAATGCCTCCTTGCGCCTGGCCTCGCGCGCAAGCACGTCGGATCAGAGATCGGCAACTCCACTTCGTCAGATGCCACAAGCCGCAAAAGAAAAGGCCGGCGAGAGCCGGCCTTTTCGGTGCCTCAAGCGAGTTCTATGCGAAAGGCTTACTCGGCGCTTTCGGCAGACTTGGCGCTGGCCTTGGCTTCGGCAGCCTTCAGCGCGGCCTCGCGGGTCGCGGTCAGATCCTCGCGAATACGGGCTTTCTTGCCGGACAGGTCACGCAGGTAGTACAGCTTGGCGGCGCGGACCTTGCCGCGGCGCTTCACTTCCACCGAGGCGATCGCCGGGCTGTGCGACTGGAACACGCGCTCGACGCCGGTGCCGTGGG
>JAGRJL010000683.1:0-381 GCA_020442775.1 Lysobacterales bacterium
CAGCGGCACCGCCGCGATCACCGGAAAAAGGATCAACATCCAGGGCAGCGCTCCCGCGGACTCGCTCATCATCTTTCTCCATTCCCGTGAATCTCGAAGCATTGCGCAAGCGGCGGCGCAGAGCTGTGGTTATTGGTGAGCAAATGTAAGTGGACCCGTTGGGCGCTGATGCCGGTAGCGGAGCAACGCTTACCGCTCCGCGCGATACTCGCCGATCAGTTCGATCAGCCCGACAATGTGATCGTTGAGCATCTCCAGGTCGGCCGCGGGCACCCACCACTCGGTGTGCTCGGCCGCACCCACGCAGTGGATTTCATACCGATCCATGAAGTCCTTGTGCACCTCGAAGCGGGTGACATAGCCGACGCCGCTGTCGTTGAT
>JAGRJL010000683.1:486-1773 GCA_020442775.1 Lysobacterales bacterium
GGTCCGGTGGGGCGATAAAGCGTGGTGGTGGCGGGATGCATGCCGGATGGTCAGGCTGGTTACACTGTGGGCGGTCGAGACTGACCGATCCCCAGGCGTCACGCAAGCGAGGAACGCATTGAGCAAGCGCCCCTACAACAAGCCGGCTGGTGGCTGGGATTCGCTGATTTCCTCGCTGCGCGCGGTGCGCAGTGAAGGGATCGTCGGCAAGGGCGCGCGGACGATGCTCAAGGCCAATCAGCCGGAGGGTTTCGACTGCCCGGGGTGCGCCTGGCCCGATCGCAACCCCCATTCCACCTTCGAATTCTGCGAGAACGGAGTCAAGGCGGTGGCCGCCGAGGCGACCGCGCGGCGGATCGGCGCCGAGTTCTTTGCTGAGCACAGCGTGAGCTGGCTGGCGCAGCAGTCTGATCAATGGCTGGAGGGGCAGGGCCGACTGGCCGAGCCGCTCGTCTATGACCGCGACAGCGACCATTACCGACCGATCCGCTGGGACGACGCTTTCGCGCTGATCGCGCGCACGCTGCGGGCGCAGTCCTCGCCGGACCGGGCGCTGTTCTACACCTCCGGGCGCGCCTCCAACGAGGCGGCCTTTCTCTACCAGCTGTTCGCCCGCGAATTCGGCACCAACAACCTGCCGGACTGCTCCAACCTGTGTCACGAGGCCTCCGGCGTGGCGATGTCCGAGCAGATCGGCACCGGCAAGGGCACGGTGACCCTGGAAGATTTCGAGCACTGCGAGGCGATCTTCGTGTTCGGTCAGAACCCCGGGACCAACCACCCGCGGATGCTGGGGGAACTGCGCGCGGCGGCCAAGCGTGGCTGCCGGATCGTCGCAATCAACCCTTTGCGCGAGCGCGGACTGGAGCGCTTTGCCCATCCGCAGAGTCCGCTGGAGATGCTCAGCGGCGGCAGTACCGCGATCGCCACCCACTACCTGAATCCGCGCATCGGTGGCGATCTGGCGCTGGTCACCGGGATGCTCAAGTGCGTGTTCGAGTGGGACGCGCTGGATCATGACTTCATCGCCGGCCACACCAGCGGGATTGAACAGCTCCGCGAGCTTTGTTGTGCCTCAACATGGACCGAGATCGAAGCGCAGTCTGGCCTGTCGCGCAGCGAGATCGAGTCGGTTGCGCGGATCTACTGCGACAGCCGCGCCACCCTGTTTTGCTGGGGCATGGGCATTACCCAGCACACCCGCTCAGTGGCCACCATCCAGATGCTGCTCAATCTGCTGCTGCTGCGTGGAAATATCGGCCGGATCGGCGCGGGTCCCTGTCCGGT
>JAGRJL010000061.1 GCA_020442775.1 Lysobacterales bacterium
AACACCCCTGTGGGAGCCAGCCCTGCTGGCGACGTGATGCCCACCGGCATCGGCCATCCTTTCCGGTGATTTGAACCTTCCGGTCGCCGGCAGGGCTGGCTCCTAAAACAGCAGTGCAGACCGCGGCCATGGGAACGACCAGCGTGCGGTAGCGCCCAGCGGGCGTATCACGCATCAGTCATGCTCAAGGGCGTTGGGAGGGTTGACGCCACCGGTGCAAAGCGGCAGCAGCTGACCCTGGGCTACCGCGACGAAACGGCTGATCGCCTTTGCTTGGCTCACGCCGTCCACCTCGTACTCGAATATGCCGCTCTCGCCGTCGCTGAAGCGCAGACTCGCCTGGCCGCGCGGCGGCAGCGGAAAGTCGGTGGCCGCGGCGACTATCTGCGCCAGCGGCGTGCCGCTGGACGGCTGCTGCAGCGGTCCGCTGAAGCTCCCGTCGGCCTGTTTGCTCAGAACCGATCCGCTGAACCACTGATCGCGTCCGGCTGCGCCGTAGGTGTACCAGAGCAGCACGATGGCATCGCCCTGATGGGCCAGACTCAGTCCCCAGCCGGGCTCGCTCTCGTTCCACCACAGATCGCTGTAGTTGTCGGCGGCCGCGCGGGTTCCGCTGGTACCGATGCACACCGGCGCAGCCGAATCGAAGATGAAGCGCTGCAGCGATCGAAGCTGGCTCACCCCGCCAATCTGATAGTGGAAGCTCAGGATCGAGGTGTGGTCGAAGACCAGGGCGGCCTCGCCAACCTGGGTGACCGCGGTGAATGCGGCGCTGCCGTTGATTTGCGCGAAAGGCGTACCTGCCGTGCGGAAAATCGGGCCGGCGAACGACCCATCTTCCTGGCGCTGCGCCTCCACGGTCAGAAACATCGGCAGGCCGTCCTCGGCATAGGTATACCAGGTGCCGAAAAGCAGATCGCCCTGATGAGTCAGCTGCAGGCCCCAGCCGGGCTGGTCCGGATTCCAGTAGGTGTAGCTGTAGTTTGTGGATTCGCCATGGGCGCTGCCGCTGCCCAGACCCTGATTGATGATGGGCTGCGCCTGCTGGACGCCCGCCGCGGTGCCGGAGAGGCGGAAGCCGTTGGCCAGATTGCCATCATGGCAGTCCAGCGCAGCCTGAATGCAGCCCTCGATCAGCGCCTGCATTGCCTCCGGATGCCAGCCATTGATCCAGTCCCCGTGCAGCGAGTAGCCGCCGGGGGTCGCGGTGCTGACGCTGTAGCCATCGGCCGCCAGGCGCCAGCCGCGGCTGCTGCGCGTCTGCGGATCGGCGTTCTCCGGGCGCACCCCAAATGCATAGTGATAGCTGACCCGCGGCAGGGCGACCGGATGACTCGCCGGACAGCGACTCACCCCCGCCACAGTCTCCGGATAGGCCATGTGCGAGTGGTGATCGGGTGAATCCAGGTCCACGCCGTTCCAGCAGCTGGGGAAGAACAGATCAAAGCGCAGACGATCCGGCGCCACGCACTCGGGAATGAATCCGCGAAAGTCCGGATTGCCGGCATCGCTGGCGTTCCAGGACTGACAATGCCAGCGCGCGACCGAGCTGGGCTGTGGCGAACCGGGCTGGGTCCCGGCAACGCCGGCAATGATCGCCAGACCCGGCGGTGGCGCGCTGATGGCGCTCAGATCATCGACCGCAGCGGAGTAGTAGAAAACCTCGTGGGCGACCTCGTCATTGCCCACTACCGCATCGACCACCTGCCAGGCGGGCTCGCCAGCGGCATCCAGCTGGCGCACGCCGCTGTCGTCGTACAGTGGGGCCAGCAGCGCCGGCACCCAGTAGGCACTGCGGTTGAGCTGATTGCCCTGGCAACTGGATACCCGTTGCCCGGTGGGCAGATCGGCGTAGAGTGCCTCGCTCCGGGTGAAGGCATCGGTGTCAAAAAAGCCGTAGAAATTGTGATAGTGCGCGGCGCCCGGATTACCCGGATGTACCAGCGGATCGTCATAGGCGGCGTGGGAGAAGTCGCAGTTGATCCGCAGGATCCCGCGCCAACTGTTGGGTGCCACCGGCGCCGGCTGCACGCCGGTAGGAATCAGGTCAGGGTGGCCGTCGGCGAAGATGTTGGACTGTGCCTGGGAATTGAGGCCCAGCAGCACAAAGGCAATCGCGGCAAGCCGAAGCATTCGTTTGTTCCCGTATCAACGATGCGATCCCAAACGCGCACGGGAGATCCTGGTTGACCGGCAGCGACGCGAAGGCGGCCCGATGGCGGCTCAGATCTGGTCGATGCGATTGCCCTCTGCATCGTAGACAGACTCGTAGGGCACCAGAGCTGCGACCATCTCAGCGAAGCTGTTCGCGACCTTGAGGCTTTCCATCTCATCGGTCTCGATCACGATCACGGCTGGTTCGCCGGGCCGGCGGTAGTCCAGCGCCAGCCAGCTGTGGCCATCGCCGTCGATCAGCACCAGCTTGTCCGGCAGACCCCACTCGTCGCAGAGCTCGGCGCTGTTGAACACCGATCCATGATCACGCCAAGGATCCAGATCGAAGAACTGCCCGATCTCGTAGAAACCATCGCCAAAGTACCCGTTCAGTGATTCGCTCTGCGCTGGCGGCACCCTGACCATCCAGGAACCACTGCGACCGGCATAGTCGAGGTAGGCGGCGGGCAGGGTGAAGCCGCTTTCGCGGGCGAAGCGCGCGGCCTGCCCGGCGAGATCCAGCAGCTGGTAATCGTCCAGCTCATGGAGATTCCCGCACTGGGCACAAACGAAGTAGGCGATCCCGTCGATCATCTGCGGCGACGGATAGCTGGCCCCGCATTCGGCACATTCCATTGTTCAGTCCTGAACTTGGGAATCGCCTGCTCGGTCAGCCCATCGCGCCATGCGCTATTGGCGCAGGTCGGCAAAATGCCGCCAGCAGGCTTCAAACCAGCGTCGCTGTGCGTCGGTATCAGGCACCTGCACACCGCGAGCTGCAGAAATCTGTTCGAACACCTGATCCGGATTCTCGCCCAGGGCCACCAGCGTGGCCGCAGCGGTGAGGCCGGAGCGCCCGATGCCGGCGCGGCAGTGAATCGCCAGACCAGCGCCCGCCAGTACGTCTTCGGCGAGTTCGCCGATGAATCGGGCATAGGCCGGCAGCTTAACCGGGGTCGACCGGTCCGGAATCGGAAACTGTCGAAAACTCAGCCCCTGCTGACGGGCAATCGTCACTTCGCTTTCAAGACCCAGCTCTCGGGCTTCATCGGGCTCCAGCAGCGAGGCCATGGCGCTGACGCCCAGCCGCCGCAGTCCGGCAATCTCGTCCTCCAGCCAGTCGCCGGCACGCGGCCTGGGCATTACCGCGACGAAGCCGTCGCCAAAACTGCGGACCCGATACAAATCTGGAGTCACTGACTTCTCCCTGAAAACCGGCATCGCCGAGCACCCATCCACGGCGCGATGGTGCGATGGGCTTCTCATCTTGGCTCCCGCATCCCCACCGGACAAAGGGAAAAACACCCAGTAGGAGAACCGACCTGAAAGGCCCCGCTAGACTCCCCGGCAACTCATCACCAGACGAATCCGTCAGCAGGAACCCCTCCCGGACATCGGTGACCACACCCCTGAACCGAAGCCGGGACAAGGCCGGGCTCACCGGCCTGCGGCCCCCGGTGGGGTCGAGCGGCAACGAGCGCCGCCGCTCTCCCACCGGGGCAAGCCTCAACCTCGGCAAGCTACTCGACTACTGACAACCGACGCCGGACACTGGTCCTGCTGACCAATCCCGCATCATGCCGGATCTGAGCGGGCAACCTCATTCAGCCCGACCGGAAGCGCTCAGCCGCGACGCGCGGCCTCAATCGCCGCGATGTCGATCCTGGTCATCGTCATCATCGCCTCGAAGGCGCGCTTGGCGGCTGCCGGATCAGGATCGGTAATCGCCTGGGTCAGCGCAATCGGCGTGATCTGCCAGCTCAGCCCCCAGCGATCCTTGCACCAGCCGCAGGCGCTCTCCTGGCCACCGTTGCCGACGATCGCATCCCAGTATCGGTCGGTCTCGGCCTGATCGGCGGTCGCCACCTGGAATGAAAAGGCCTCGGTGTGCTTGAAGGTGGGGCCGCCGTTGAGCCCCAGGCAGGGGATCCCGAGCACGCTGAACTCAACCGTCAGCACATTGCCCTGCTGGCCGGAAGGATAATCACCGGGCGCCCGATGGACTGCCTTTACCGCCGAATCCGGAAAGGTGGCGGCGTAGAAGCGGGCCGCGTCTTCGGCATCCTTGTCGAACCACAGGCAAATGGTGTTCTTGGCGGGCATGCTCATTCAGGGCTCCTGGTGGGTGGTCGTGCGCAGCGCCTTGGGCGAATTTGGGTAGCGTCCAACGGGCGGAGGGCATTCTCGCATCTTTGCCAATCCGGCGAGGTGCCGCGTGAGAGGCCGTCGAAGGGTGCCCGAATTCCGCGACTTGCTGCCGGACTGCGCTAAAGTCTAGCGGTGTGCCAGCAGCGGGAGCCTGGGCAATGGAGCACAGCGGCGAGTGGCGCTATCACCCCGATGACTGCCTGTGCGGGGTCTATACCGACGGCTACTGCAATCGGGACGGCAACTGCTGGAGCTGCTGCGGCGCAGGGGCGGAAGATTCCAGCTGCACCGCGCCCGCCATGCATCCCAGCCACTGGGCCCATCCGCTGCATATGCAGACCGTCGCCGGCTGGCGCAACCACCGACCGATCTACAAGTCCCGCGAGGCGCTGGCGGCGTTGCTTGATCCCGCCGACGGTGGCTCACCATGAGGCTGGCCGCGCGCCGGATCAACCGCCATGAGCACGCTTGAGCTGATTCGCTACTGGCTGGCGCTGATCTTTGTCGTCGCCTGGCCGGCCGGGTTTTCGATCTGGTTCGTGATCCACCCCTTCGCTGCCGGATGGCAACGAGCCGGCCCAGTCTGGGCCTATGCCAGCGCTGCCGCTGTGGCCCTGCTAATCGGCGCGGCGGTGATCCTGGTGCGCGAGCCGCTGCTGAGCGTCGAGTTCGGGGCGCATCCCCTAATGCTGGGTACCGGCGGCTTGCTCCTGGTGGTCGCGCAGATACTCGACTTGTGGGTACTGCGCTATCTGCGCTTTCCGGTCCTGGTGGGACTACCCGAACTGCGCGCCAATCATCCGGCGAGCGGGCTGCTCACCGCTGGGCCCTATGCACTGGTCCGGCACCCTCGCTACAGCACGCTGATGCTGGGGCTATTTGGCGTCGCGCTGGTCTCCAACTATCTGGCGATTCATTTGCTCGCCATGCTGATGCTGCCGTTGATCAACCTGCTGGCCCGGCTGGAGGAGCGTGAGTTGATCAAGCGCTTTGGCGATGACTACCGCCGCTATGCAGAGCAGACGCCGCGCTTCATTCCGCGTCCCGGTCGGGTGGATCGGGCTTGACCGCTTCCGGGTCCACCGGCGTCGCCGTCGTCGGTTCCGCCGCGGTCGCTGCCGAAATGCGCTGGATCGATCTGAGCGCCTCGAAGGGGTAGACCGAGCTGCCCCCCTGATCCGGCTCATAGAGGAAAACGAAGCGGCTGCTGGTACCGACCAGCAGGGCCTCAACCTGACTGCCGTCCTCGGAAAAGGTCAATCGCACAGTGTCAGCGTCACCCTCGCGCACCCGCATGGCACTCTGCATGGCAAGCAGCACGATGAAGCCGCTGACCATCGCCGCGCCAATAATCAGATTCAGTCGCCGGTAGTGGGCTGACCCATACCAGGCGGTCCAGCGCGAACGCGGACGCCGTCCGAAGCGCAGGCTGCTCATGTTATCCATTTGTACCGCCAGCACCGAGAGGATCAGCACCACCCAGACCACCGGTCGACGAAATGACGCCAGCAGCAGATCAGAAGGATCGATGTAGGCCAGGATGTCGATGTCGAATACGCGGAAATAGGCCCAGTAGAAGACCATCCCAATGGTCGAGGACAGGCCATAGAGCGCCGGTATGGCCAGACCCGGACGGCGCAGCCAATACCACCAGCTGCTGCCAAGCGCTTCGCTCCAACCCGGTTCTGATTCGCTCACTGTCTGCCTCCGGCAACCAACGCTGGCGCACTATGCCATCAATTGGGCACTGGCTCCGGATCTCGGCTCGGCGGCAGCCGGAGAGATTGCAGATCATCGGACGTATCGATCTGGGCGCCATTCTGATCCCCGTTTGATCCACATCAAGCCTCTGTTAACGGATCATCGTCATCCTACGCTGCATAGCAGCATGGAAGGAGTGCGAGATGACGGCGGTCGTGGCCAAGCAAGACACCTATAACGACAAGGTGGTCCGACAATTCACCGTGATGGCGGTGGTCTGGGGGATCGTAGGGATGACCCTGGGCGTGCTTCTGGGCGCGCAGCTGGCCTGGCCGGCGCTGAATTTCGATATCCCCTGGCTGACCTACAGTCGCCTGCGACCGCTGCATACCTCAGCGGTGATCTTCGCCTTCGGCGGCAGCGCGCTGTT
>JAGRJL010000684.1 GCA_020442775.1 Lysobacterales bacterium
CATGTTGGCCAGGAACAGGCTCTTCTCCTCACTCTGGCGCTTGGCCCGGGCGGCCTGCATTTCGGCCAACCGCTGCTGCTCCCAGGAACGCTGCGAACGGCGCAGCAGCCAAAAACCCAGCGCGCCGGCGACCAGGGCCAGTCCGTTGGCGATGATGATGGTGCTGCGGGTTTGCTCGAGCAGACTCTGCAACCGCTCCCAGCGGGCGTCGTGCAGCTGAACCTCGATCTGCTCCATCGCAGAAATCTGCACCTGAATGGCCTCCAGCAGGCCCAGCCCACCCATCCGTCTGGCAGTGGCGCGCGCGGTCGCCTCGCCAGATTCGCGATAGGCGACGATTGCCTCATCCCAGACCCTGATCCGCTCCGAAACCAGATCAATCAGGAAGATCGCCCGCTCGCTCTGGTCCTCGTTGTCGACCGTCATCCCGGCAATGGTCTGGGTGATTTCCTTGAGCCGCTCCCGTCGCGCATAGTGTTCGTCCAGCCACTGCTGATCCCCGGTCAGCAAGTAGGCGCGAATGTCGGAATGGGCCTCGGCCAGCGCGGTTTCCGCCTCACTCATAAAGCGGCGCAGGGTCTGGGTATGGGACACCCAGTCGATCGCGTTGCGCAGCTCGCCGGTAGTGTTGAGGGAGACGAATGCGGTGGCGGCAACCAGCGAAACCGCCAGTAGCAGCAGGCCATAGTGAATCCAGGCAGGCTGCCGGGTCACCGTGGAACTTGCTGGAGTTGCGGCCATCGATACTCTCGCCTGGTTCAGAGCCCGTCGCATGGTAACCCTGTCGGCCGAGGCCCGGAGCCGACAAGCTTCATTGGCGCTGGCTCAGTTCATCAGCCAGATCGAACCATTGAGCACCAGGGCGAAACTGACCCACAGCAGATAGGGCACCAGCAACCACGCCGCCAGCGGACGGACCGAGGCGAAGGCAATCAGGGTAGCGGCAACGGTGACCCACAACGCGCTGATGTCGACGAAGGCCCAACCCGGGCTGTGCAGACCGAAAAACAACGGACTCCACAAGGCATTCAACAGCAGCTGAGCGCTCATCAGCAGCAGGGCGCGACGGCGCAGCGCAGGCTCTGCCGGACTTTCTCTGGCGACCAGCCAGGCGGCGATCGCCATCAGCAGATAGAGCGCGGTCCACACCGGGCCGAACAACGCGGCAGGGGGATTGAATGAGGGCTTGCGCAGCTGCAGATACCAGCTGTCAGGGCCGAAACTGGCGCCCAGTGCAGCCACCACCGCGACTGCCGCCAGCCACAAGGCCAGCCATCCCCAGCGAAGGGGGTTGCGGGTCCGGGTGGTAGCAGGCCCGGTTTGACTTGACCAAACAACGCTATTCATCACGCCTCCAGGTCCCGGGGCCGGGGGCTTAGGACGGCCCCGGGATCTATTCAAGCGGCTGACCCAGGGAGATCCTAGTCAGCGCCCTCCTGAATTTCTTCACCCACCTTCTCGACGTCCCGGCCAAAGCCCTGAACGGTGTTGCAGGCGCTCAGTCCGAGCAACAGGGTGAGTGCAACCAGCGCCAAGCTTAGCTTCTTGAAGTTCGCAGGCATGTGTAGTCCTCCATCGGCTGCGGCGGGGTCAGAGCCGCGCCCGTCGTCCAAAGACCATGGATGCGATGAACAGCACCAGGAATACCAGGAACAGGATCTTGGCGATCCCGGTTGCAGCACCAGCCAGACCGCCAAAACCCAGCACCGCGGCGACCAGCGCAATCAGCAGAAATACCACTGCATAGTGAAGCATGATGGATCCTCGTTCAGACGAGCGCCATTCGGCTCAGCCTATCCCTTCCACGGTTCGTGCCAGCTCGTTGGAGACTAATAAAATCAATAGATTAGTAAATGTTCCGGGAACATGCCGGGGGGCTTCATGGCGAAACGCACGATCGCCATCCGGCGCGATATTGCGACTCGCACGGTCGCCGGAGCTGGCCCGGGCCGGTCGCCCAAGGCCTGCTGCCTGAACGGCAAGTCATCTTTGTGTTCACCGCCTTCACATCGCCGCGATCATTCCTTCACTGTCCTGCGACTGCCGATCGGGATGATCCGCGCTTCATACACCAGGGGGTACCGGATCATGCAGGGAAGCTACGACTTGTTGTTGGTCGCATCATCGATGGTGGTCGCCGTGCTGGCGTCCTACGTCGCCATCGAATTTGCGGGGCGCCTGCGTGAATCCGAGCGCTGGATGGCGTGGTTGACGGCCGGCGCGATCAGCATGGGCAGCGGCGTGTGGTCGATGCACTTTGTAGGCATGTCGGCCTTCCAGCTGCCGATCGTGATCAGCTACGACCTGCCGATGACCTTCGGCACCTGGGTCGCCGCGGTCGCGGTCTCGGCGCTGGCGCTGTTTCTGGTCGGACGGGCACGGTTGACCACGCGCAACGTCACCTTCGGCGCCTTCGCCATGGGCTTCGGCATCTGCGTGATGCACTACGGCGGGATGTGGGCGATGCGGATGAGTCCGGGGATCAGCTACGACCCGACCTGGTTCGGGATTTCGGTGGCGATCGCGGTCGGCGCTTCAGCCGCGGCGTTGTTGATCGTCAGTCAGCTGCGGACCGTGCGCTCCTGGCGCGATATCGGTCTGCGCGGTGGCGCGGCCCTGCTGATGGGCGCCGCGATCTCCGGGATGCATTACTCCGGGATGCAGGCAGCGCAGTTCTCGGCCGACGCCTTCTGCTACACCGGCAATGCCCTGTCGGGTGCCTGGATGACCGCGCCGGTGCTGATTGCCGCGCTAATCGGGCTGCCGATCGCCCTCGCCTTTGCCATCGCTGATGCACGGGAAGTGGTCAAGGCCCGCCGCGCCGAGCGCGAGCAGGCCCAGCGGGTGGAGGAAATGGCCTTCGTCGATCGCGAAACCAGCCTGCCCAATCGCCACCGCCTCACTCGCCAGCTCACCGACAGCCTGCTGCAGGGACGCTCACAGGTGAGTCTGGTCTGCCTGCGGCTGCGCTCCGCCGCCGGCCAGACCCGCAGCAGCGACACGGTGCTGGTCGCCCGCGCGCTGCGCGCCCACTGCGAGGAGCCCCATCTGCTCGCGCGCACTGCGAACGACCAGTTCAGCGTCCTGCTCAGCGGGGTCGAGCGGCCGGTGGCCTGGACCACTGCGCTGCGGGCCAAGGTGCGTTCAGAGCTGCTTTCCACCGGACTGGCGCTGGACGCCGGAGTGGCGGTGGCGCCGAAGGACGGTGACACCGCGCAGATGCTGATGATGCGCGCGGCATC
>JAGRJL010000685.1:0-231 GCA_020442775.1 Lysobacterales bacterium
GGCGTGGTGATGATGCTGTTTCTGGTCGGACTGGAGCTGGAGCCGCGGCTGCTGTGGGAGATGCGCGCGCGGCTGCTGGGGCTGGGCGGCGGTCAGGTGGGGATTACCGCGGCGCTGCTGATGGCTGTGGCGATGCTGCTGGGCCAGCAGTGGACCGTGGCTCTGGCGATCGGCCTGACCCTGGCCCTGTCCTCCACCGCGATCGTGCTGCAGACCCTCAACGAGAAGGGC
>JAGRJL010000685.1:369-4608 GCA_020442775.1 Lysobacterales bacterium
CAGATGAGCCTGGTCCACGATCTCAACGGCTGGCAGACCGCGCTGGTCAATCTGGCCGCGGTGGCGGTGGTGGTGGTCGGCGGCGTTTACCTGACCCGACCGGTGTTTCGCTTCATCGCAATGGCGCAGCTACGCGAGCTGTTCACCGCAGCGGCGCTGACCCTGGTGGTAGGCATCGCGCTGCTGATGTCGCTGGTTGGGCTGTCACCGGCGCTGGGCACCTTCCTCGCCGGCGTGGTCCTCGCCAACAGCGAGTACAAGCACGAGCTGGAATCGGACATCGACCCTTTCCGCGGCCTGCTGCTGGGCCTGTTTTTCATGACCGTCGGCGCCGGGATCAACTTCGAGCTGCTCAGCAGCAATCTGGCCATCACCATGGGACTGACCGCCGGCCTGCTGGCGATCAAGGCGCTCACCCTGGTGATCCTCGGCCGGATCTTCGGGCTGCGCGGTGCGTCCACCTGGCTGCTGGCGCTGGGTCTGGCCCAGGCCGGTGAGTTCGGCTTCGTGCTGCTGGCCTTCTGCGTGGCCAATGCGGTCATCCCCACCGCCGTCGCCGAGCAGCTGTCTTTGGTGATTGCCCTGTCGATGCTGCTCACCCCGGCGCTGTTCATCTTCTACGACAAGGTGATCGCCGCGCATGACTGCCAGGGCCAGCAGCCCGACGCCGACACCATTGATCGACCCAGTCGAATCATCATCGCCGGCCGCGGCCGGGTTGGCGGGATCATCGACCGGATCCTGACCGCGGCGGGTCATCAGCCCACGGTAATCGACTACAGCTCGGCGCAACTGGAGAACCTGCGCAAGTTCGGGGTACACGCCTATTTCGGCGACGCCACCCGTCCGGATCTGCTGCACGCCGCCGGCATCGCCGAAGCGAAGCTGCTGGTGGTCGCAATCGATGACAAGGAGCAGATCAATCAGCTGGTGGCCTACGCGATCAAGACCTATCCCAAGCTGCACGTGCTGGCCCGCGCGGTTGACCGCGAGCACGTCTATCACCTGTGGGCGGCCGGCTGCCGCGACATCGTCCGGGAAACCTACGACAGCTCGCTGCGAATGGGCCGCTCTGCCTTCGAGGCCCTGGGCGTGCCCAGCGAGCGCGCCCAACGGATGGTCGACGAATTCAATCACATGGACCGCCAGTCGATGGTCGCAGTGGCTGATGCCTACGACCTGAAGATCCCTGCGGTCGAAAACCCGGTTTACATCGCCCGGGTCCGCGAGATCTCCGGCACCTGGCGGGAGAAGCTCAAGCGGCGGATGACCAAGATCGCCGCGGGCCACGATCCCGACTATGACCCGGAGGATCCTTCAGGCGCCGAGTACGGGTCGGATTCGAAGGCGCCTGAATCACGTGAGACCTGATTGACGGCTACGAATGCCCGCTCGCCCAGCGCGGCCCGATCGCGTGCGTTCTGCGCCCAGACCATGGCGACCGCAATCAGATAAATTCCGGCGGCGGCCAGCGGAATGCTGAGGAAGACCCGCTCGGGCCAGATCAGCTGCAGCACGGTGGCGACCAGCGGCAGGCCGATGCCGAGGAAGCTGTAGCCCGGCGCGCGATAGAACCAGCCATAGGGCAGGAAGTGCGAGCCGAACAGCACCGCCATCACGAAGGGCACCAGCTCTGGACGAATTGAAAAGATCGCGATCAGGATCGGCCAGTAGAAGAACTGCACCGCGTTGAAGATCCCGCCGAGCTTGTTCAGCTCATGACCCTTGGCGAACAGATCGCCACCCAGCAGCCGGGTCAGCCAGTAGCCGAGCGGAAAGACTGCACCGGTGGCGAAGAAGGCGTAGAGGCTGGCCTGCTTGAGTGGGTACGCATGACCGAAGCCGGCGAAGGCCAGCCAGAAGATCATCCCGGCCATCGGCATCCCGATACCGCGCTGGGTAATCGTCGAGATTTCGTCGCGAAGGGCGTTCAACGCGCTCATGCTGCAGGCTCCGTCCGATGGTGTGCTCAGCATTGCTTCAAAGCGACCGACAACCCAGTAGGAGCGGTCACCGATGGCGGATGACAGCCGTCACCCGTTCCCTTTCGGCTGCGCCTGCGCCACTATCGGGCGGTCCATTCCGTCGTCCCGGAGCTCACCATGAACCTTCCCCGCATGCCCTGGCTTTGCGCCTGTTCGCTGCTGATCGGCACCAGCGCAGTCGCCGCCGAACTCAGCCCGCAAACCGAACAGCAGGTGATCGAGTGGCGTCGCGATCTGCACGCCAACCCGGAACTGGGCAACCGCGAAAGCCGCACCTCAAAGCTGGTGGCCGCGCATTTGCGTCAGCTGGGGATGGAGGTGCATGAGGGCATCGCCCATACCGGCGTGATCGGCTATCTGGCCGGCGCCCAGCTCGGTCCGTTGGTGGCGCTGCGCGCGGACATGGACGCGCTGCCGGTCAGCGAAGGGGTGGACCTGCCCTTCGCGTCGAAGGTAACCACCCAGTACCGCGGCGAGACCGTCGGGGTGATGCACGCCTGCGGTCATGACACTCACGTCGCGATGCTGATGGGGCTGGCGCAGACCCTGGCTGCCGAGCGCGAATCGCTGCGCGGTCGCTTCCTGTTCATCTTCCAGCCGGCCGAGGAAGGTCCGCCGGAGGGTGAGGAAGGCGGCGCGCAGCTGATGCTGGCCGAGGGACTGTTCAGCGATCGCTACTACGGCAAGCCCGATGCGGTGCTGGGGATGCACGTGACCTCGCGCCTGAACGTCGGCTTCCTCGGTCTGCGCAGCGGCCCGATGCTGGCCTCCGCCGACACCTTCTCTATCCACGTCAACGGCAAGCAGACCCACGGCTCGCGGCCCTGGGACGGGATCGACCCGATCGTGGTGGGCAGCGAGATCGTGCTCAGCCTGCAGCACATCGTCAGCCGCGAGATCGACATCACCGCGACCCCGACGATCGTCACCGTGGGCCAATTCAAGGGCGGCATCCGCCAGAACATCATTCCCGACAGCGCCGAATTGCTGGGTACCATCCGCAGCTTCGATCCGGCGCTGCGCGAAAAGGTGATCGCTGCGATCGAGCGCCGCGCCACCAACATCGCCGAAGCGGCTGGCACCACTGCCGAGTTCAAGCTGCGTCCGGGCGGCTATGCGGTAACGGTCAATCACCCCGAACTGACCGCCCAGCTGCGTCCGGCGCTGGAGTCGGTGGTCGGCAAGCAGCGGGTGATCACCATGCCGCTGATCACCGGCGCCGAAGACTTCAGCTTCTACGCCCGCGAAGTGCCGGGGCTGTTCTTCTTCGTCGGGGTCACCCCGTCCGATCAGGATGCCGCCACCGCTGCCTCCAACCACTCACCGCTGTTCTACGTCGACGAGGACGCGCTGGCGGTGGGCATGCGCTCGATGCTGGCGGCGGTGCATGGCTATCTGGATGGGGCCGCCGGCGCCAACTCGGGTGATTCTTCAGATGGCTTTGAGGGTGGAAAGTAGCGCCAAGGCAGCATCGTGAGTGCCACAGCGCAGCTAAAAAGCCTGCCGCCAACGGTGATCGCCGTCCTGTCGGCCAACCCTGGCCTGATAGAGCCCTTTGTTTGCGCCTACCCGCCCTCGGCGCCGCCCGAGCTTCCGGCGCAAATGCAGGAGGCTTTCCTCCGAAACACCAGCATCCTTGAAAACCTGCGGGCAATGCGGGAATGGCTTGAAGAAGAAGCGGGCGACGCGGCCGAACTGCTGATTTCAGAGTCATCCGGACCCCACCTTGACCTGGACAAGGCGTGGGAGGCGCTGGAACTCGCCCTGGACCGGATTCCATCCAGTCTGGCGCTGAAATCCTGCGTCTACGGTGGCCGGGAAATCGGACCGGACCTGGGATATGGTCCGGCCCGCCTGCTGGATCCCGAGGAGGTGTCTGCACTGGCCTTGGCGCTCGACCGGGTGGATCCGGCACAGGTCGAGGCGGGGTTTTTGCGCGAGTTGTTTGAACAGCTCCGGGTCTACTATCGTCAAGCTGCCGAGCGGGGTCTGGGCATGTTGCAGTCCCTGGCCTAGGCCGACGCCAGGCGCGACGCCGAGGGCTCGGACTCAGCGGACTTTGACACTCGGGCGGCAGATCGGGCACCGGCCTTGCCGCCGTACTTGCGGTTCAGCCAGACCGTGGCAATCACCGCGAACAGCAGCGGCGCGGTGAAGGCGAACAGTTGCAGGCCGCCAGCGTCGGCTTCAGGCAGCAGTCGACGCAGGCCGATGCCGAGGAAGGCGATGTGGGTGGCGACGCCGTTGCCGATCA
>JAGRJL010000686.1:0-235 GCA_020442775.1 Lysobacterales bacterium
TGCCAATCGTGGTGGTCTTGCCGGCGCCGTTGACGCCCACCACCAGGATCACGTGTGGCTTGGCTTCCAGATCAATTTCCAGCGGCGCCGCCAGCGGTGCGATCAATGCCAGCAATTCGGCTCGCAGGCTGGCGTACAGTGCGTCGACATCGCCAATCTCGCGACTTTTGATCTTCTTGCGCAGTTTCTCGACCAGGTCGGTGGTGACGGCGACGCCCAGATCGGCGGTCAGCAG
>JAGRJL010000686.1:340-2014 GCA_020442775.1 Lysobacterales bacterium
GGGCGCAGCGCTTCTGCCGCGGCCTTCTCCGCATTGACCACCTCGAATGCTTCAGCAAAGGCCAGCGCCGGGTCGAAGAAGCTGGGCTCGGTTTGCGCAGGGCCGGAGTCGCTGACTTGCAGATCCGGGACAGGATCCGCCGGAGCTTCCGTCATGGGTGCCGGATCTGGCGTTGGCTCCGACAGATCCGCAGGAACCGTCTGTTCGACCTGCTCAATCGCTTCTGCTAGCGCCGGTTGCGCCGGTTGATCGGGTGAGGATCGTTTGAAAAATCGAAACATGCGTGGACTTCTGGATTGGGCAAGCCGCTCAAGGGGCGCGATGCTACCACCGGTGCCGGCAGCGGGCGGTTAGGTAGGCCCCAACGGCAGAATCCAAAGCTCGGGAGCGGGCCGTTCGACCCGCTCAGATGTGGATGCCCTTTGCCAATTCCTATCCCAACCAAGCAAAATAGCGAACTTTCTCCAGCGCCCGTGGTCTACGCTGGGTTCGCACGAACGCTTAATCCGTCCGCTTAGAGGTAATTCCATGAAAAATCGTTATGCGCTGGCGCTGGCCAGCGGCACCTTGGCTGTCCTGTTTTCTGCCCAGACTCTTCAGGCGCAGGAGCTGACCACCGAAAAGGATCGCAACAGCTACATGATCGGGATGAACTTCGGCAACCAGCTGAAGAACATCGAAGACGAGGTCGACCTGGATGTGGTGATCAGCGGATTGCAGGATTCGTTTGGCGGCAAGGAAACCAAGCTGACCAACGAAGAAGCCCAGCAGATCAGCAACGAATTCCGCGCCAAGCTGCAGGAGAAGCAGCAGGAGCGAGTGGCGAAGATGGGCGCCGAGAACAAGGCCAAGGGTGACGAGTTCCTGGCCGCCAACAAGGACAAGCCGGGCGTGAAGGTGACCGACTCCGGCCTGCAGTACCAGGTGGTCCGCGAAGGCAATGGCCCCAAGCCCAAAGAGAATGATCGGGTCAAGGTGCACTACCTCGGCACCCTGATTGACGGCACCACCTTCGATTCCAGCTACGAGCGCCAGACCCCGGCCGAGTTCCCGCTGAACGGCGTGATCAAGGGCTGGACCGAGGGTCTGCAGCTGATGAGCGTGGGCAGCAAGTACAAGCTGTTCATTCCAGGCGAGCTCGCCTACGGCGCCGACGGCCAGGGCCCGATTCCGCCCAATTCCACGTTGGTCTTTGAAGTGGAACTGCTGGAAATCCTCAACTAGTTGAAGGCCGCAGTGCGGCCAGCGAGACGCCCGCGGCCCAGCCCTGACCGGCTGGGCCGCGACGGCATTTCGGAGGTCGTGTTTTCGGATGATTGCGTCTTCACCTGCCAAATGAGAGCTTTTGCACCCATTCCACACCGTTATCATCTGATGGCGCGTTCCCTGGGATTGACGCAAACAGGAGCACTGGGCTGTGTGGCGCGGAATCTTTACTGATCTACTGACTGCGGTTGGGATGTTCGTCGTGGCATTCTTCATCGGCCGCGGCATGTGGCCCTCGAAGTACCGGGCTATGAAGCGTCGCTGGGCGGATGCTCGCGCTGAGGCCAAACATCTTCGCGCCCAGCTGGAATCGCTGCAGCAGGAACTGCCGCCCCAACACGGCGACGATATGTGGGATTCCGGGGGCGACGAAGACCAACGGCAAAGCCCATAGCGGCGTTTGCATCG
>JAGRJL010000687.1 GCA_020442775.1 Lysobacterales bacterium
TCGCCCAGGAGGAAATGGATCGCGACACCGGCTACTGGTGGTCGCCGGACGAATCACAGATCGCGCTCACCCGGGTCGACGACAGCCCAGTGGAGGTCGTGCGCCGCTTCGAAATCTACGCCGATCGCACTGATGTGGTGGACCAGCGCTACCCGGCGGCTGGCAAGGCCAATGCCAAGGTCGAACTGGGCGTGATCGCGCGTGACGGCGGTGAGATTCGCTGGGTCGATATGGGCAGCGAGGCCGACATCTATCTGACCCGGGTCAACTGGCTCCCCGGCAGCAACGCGCTGAGCTACCAGCGGCAAACCCGCGATCAGCGGCGGCTGGATCTGGTTCGGGTGGATCTGGGCAAAGAACTCACCCAGCGGGTGTTGCTCAGCGAGACGCGGGAGACCTTCATCAACCTCAACCACGGGCTGCGCTTCCTCAACCGCGCCGGCCGCTTCCTGTGGCTGAGCGAGCGCGGTGGCTATGCGCATCTGTATCTGCACGGCGCCGACGGCCGCCAGATCCGCCAGGTCACTGACGGCCTTTGGCAGATCGATGAAGTGCTCTCGGTCGACAGCAAGCGCGGCCGGGTCTATTTCGCCGCCAACGCCAACGATCTGCTCGGCCGCGACATCTATGTGCAAAGCCTCGATCCGCTGCATCCGGACCAGCCGCGCAAGATCAGCAGCGGCGGCGGCTGGCATGAGGCGGTATTCGCCGATCGCGGCGGGATGTGGCTGGACACCTTCAGCGACGACAATCATCCGCCGCAGGTGCGACTGTGCGACGCGCGCGGCAACGAGAAGGCGATCATCGCGGCGAACACGGTCGACGCCGACCACCCCTACGCGCCCTATCTGTCGGCTCATCTACCGAGTGAATTCGGGACTTTGGAGGCCGCCGACGGCCAGGCGCTGCTTTATCAGATGATCAAGCCCACCGACTTCGATCCGAAAAAGCGTTATCCGGTGGTAGTTCGCACCTACGGCGGCCCGCACGCGCAGGTGGTGCAGAAGCGCTGGGATACACGCTGGGGGCTGTTCGATCAGTTCCTGGCTCAGCAGGGTTTCATCGTCTTCTCCCTCGATAATCGCGGCAGCGCGCGCCGCGGCACCGCCTTCGAGAACCCGATCTATCGGGCGATGGGCGGGGTGGAGGTGGTTGATCAGCAGTTGGGCATGGAATGGCTGGCAACCCTGCCCTTTGTCGACCCCGAGCGCATCGGCGTCCACGGCTGGAGCTACGGCGGCTACATGAGCCTGCACCTGTGGGCGCGCACCCCAACGCTGGCGGCGGCGGTGGCGGTGGCGCCGGTCACCGACTGGCAGCTCTACGACACCTTCTACACCGAGCGCTACATGGATCACCCGGAGGCCAATCCACCCGGCTATCGCTACAGCAACGTGCTGACCTGGCTGGACCGGCTGGAGGATCCCAAGTCCCTGTCCGGGCGGCTGTACCTGATCCACGGCATGGCCGACGACAACGTCCTGTTCACCCATTCCACCGCGCTGATTTCCAAGGCGGTGGAGCTGGGCATCCAGTTCGATCTGATGACCTACCCCGGCGGCAAGCACGGGCTGAACGCGTCACCGGCGATGAGTCGGCATGCCTTCGGCGAGATCGCGCGCTATCTGACCGAAAAGCTCAAGCCCGGACAGTGACGCTTGCCGGGCCGCTTGCTAATCGCAGCCCTGCCCCCAAACTGCTGATTCCCTGATCGCGAACGACATCATGACCAATCCCCTGCTGCAGGATTTGCCTTTACCGGACTTCAGCGCGCTGCTTCCCGAACACGTGGAGCCAGCGATTACGACGCGGCTGCAGCAGTGGCGCGAGCGGGTGGAACTGATCCTGGCCGACGCCGATGCCGACAGCTTTGGCAGCGCGATAGCGCCGCTGGAGCAGGCCGCCGATGCGCTGTGGCGCAGCTTCTCGCCGGTCAGTCATCTGCACAGCGTGGCCGACAGCCCCGAGCTGCGCGCAGCCTATCTGGCGGCGCTTGAACAGATCACCGCCTTCAGCGCCGAGCTCTCGCAGAACCGCGCGCTTTATCAGCGCTTTGCCGAGGTCGCCGAGCGTCCGGATTTTGCCCAGCTGAGCGTCGCCGAGCGGGCGGTGGTCAACGACGGCCTGCGCGATTTCCGGCTGGGCGGGGTGGCGCTGGAGGAGCCGGCGCGCAGCCGCTTCCGTGAGATCAGCACCGAGCTGGCTCGGCTGCAGGCCGAGTTCGAGCAGGCGGTGACTGATGCCAGCGACGCCTGGCAGCTGCCGATTACCGATTCCGAACAGTTGGCGGGCCTGCCCGAAGCCGCGCTGACCGCAGCCGCCGAGGAGGCACGGCAACGCGAGCTGGACGGCTGGGTGCTGACTCTGCGCGCGCCCTGCTACATCGCGGTGATGACCCACGCACGCAATCGCGAATTGCGCGCCACTTTCTATCGGGCCTGGCAAACCCGCGCCTCCGATCAGGGGGACAATCCTGCCTTCGACAACAGCGAACGGATGGAACGAATCCTGGCCCTGCGCCACGAGGCAGCCGGGCTGCTCGGCTTCCCCAGCGCCGCGCATCGTTCGCTGGCGACCAAGATGGCCAAGTCGCCCAATGAGGTGATCGACTTCCTGACCGATCTCGCCGCCCGCGCGCGGCCGGCAGCAGCGCTGGAGCTGGACGATCTGCGTCAGTTCGCCGCCGACGAGCTGGGCATTGCGGATCTGCAGCCTTGGGATCTGAGCTTTGCCGCCGAACGGCTGAAGGAAAGCCGCTATGGGCTGAAGGAAGAGGATCTCAAGCCCTATTTGCCGATGCCGCGAGTGCTGGAAGGTTTGTTTGAGCGCTGCAAGAGCCTGTTCGGGGTCCACATCGTCGAGCGCCCCGAGGTGGCTACCTGGCATCCGGATGCGCGCTACTACGAGGTGCTCGATCAGGGCACGGATCTGCCTCGAGCCGGGTTCTATCTGGACCCCTACGCGCGTGCCGCCAAGCGCGGCGGCGCCTGGATGGACGTGTGCGGCAGCCGCGCGCGCTTCGACGGCCATCCGCGCCTGCCGGTGGCCTATCTGACCTGCAA
>JAGRJL010000688.1 GCA_020442775.1 Lysobacterales bacterium
TGATCGGGGTCGGTTGGCGCCGGCCGGGTGTTGGCATCGGCCCCGCCAGCCAGTGCAGCCTCCACCCCCAGGCCGTCACCGCGGCGGGCCGCGAGCAGCAGCTGTGCGTTGACGTCGGCTTGCTCCGCGCTGGGCTCTGGCAGCGGTTCGGGAGCATCGCCATGATCGCCCGGCGTGCTCTTGTCCTCAGCGAGGAATGACAGGTGTCTGGGCCGGGTCAGCTCGGCACGTTGCGCGCGCCGCAGCAGCAGCACGCAGGCGCCCATGCAGCCACCCAGCAGCAGCAACGCCAGCGGCAGACTTTGCAGCGGATCCAGCGGGCGCCCGAACCAGGCCCAGCATCCGCCGATCAGGGCCACTGCGGCCAGACACAATGCGACCCACAAGCCATAGCGCCAGAACTGGTCGCCGCGGCGCAGCAGCAGTGCCCGCTCCAGTCCCAGGCTCGGCCATCGCCCCTTTTCGCTTTCCAGCCGGTCTGCCCAGATCAGGCCGGGCGCCGGCCACCAGCGCCACCACAGCAGGACCTGTACGGCGAGCAGGGCGGCCAGCCAGATCGCCGCACCCGGGCCCTGCGCGCGGCTGAGCATGCCCACCGCCGGGCCCACCAGGAACTCGGCCAACAACAAATGGGGCAGCAGCACCAGGATGCACATCAACCAGCGCAGGGCACCTTCTACAAACTGCTCCCACCAGCTCCCGCCGCGCGGCGCGGTCGCCATCAGCAGGCCCAGCCAGGCAGCCGCCGCCGCGACCAGCAGCCTGCCACCCCAGGGTGGCGGCGCCGCAGTCGCTGCGTAGCTTGATCCCGCCAGCAGCAGCAGGCAAAGGCAGGCTGTGGGCAGCCAGGATGGGCGCGGAGTGGTCATCTCCGCGGAGTATAGGGGTTTGCGGCCGCGCCAGTTGCCAGCAATCTGCGCTGGCGCCGCTTTGCGCGTGCTGGAGCGCATGATCGGCGATGGCCACTGGCGATGGCGATCGACTCAGATCGAGCGCTCCAGAATGCTCGGTGCCTCTTCCAGGGTCTCGCCCAGCCCGGTGATGTAGTTGAGCTCCTTGATCGCCGACTCGGTTTCGGCCATGCCTGCGGCCACCGCATCGACCTGGCTGGTGATGAAATCGGGGCTCTGGTTGTTCACCGCCATCTCCGACAGGGCCAGAATCTTCGACTGGATACGGTCCAGTTCCAGCGAGACGAACTCGGCATTGCGTTCGGCGTTGCGCAGATTCTCCAGGCGCATGCCGGTGGTCGCAATCGCGTCGGTCAGGCTCTTGCGCAGGCGCTCGTCGCCCTCGACCAGCTTGGACCTTCGCTGTTCCAGCTTGTCGATCTGCTTCTCCAGCGCGGTGGCGTCGGTTTCATCGAGAAACCGGGTCAGGCCCTGGTGCGAGTAGAGCAGGCGCAGGAACACCCAGAGCAGCTTGTCCAGACCGGGCGTACGCAGATCCTCGACGCTGCTGGAAGAATCGGAACCGCTCAGGCCGCGGGCAATGCGGCGCATGGTCAGGCAGCGTTCGCGCAGCTCCAGGAAGCGCTTGCGCAGGCCAGGCGCCAACTCACGCAGCAGTGCCTCGACGCTGTCGCGCCCGCGCAGCTTGGTCGGGGTCGGTGGACGGCCGGCGGCGGCCGTCTGCATGTCGATGGCCTGACGGAATTTCGGGATCGAGATCAGGCCGGCCAGATAGGCCAACTCGGCGGCGGCCACCATCGGCAGCACGACTTCCGGCACGGGGCTGAGCACGCCAATACCGATGGCGCTGCCCAGCGCCAGCAGGTTCCAACGCCAGCTAAAGGCTGCCTTCAGGTAGCGCAACAGTCCGCCGCTTTCCTTTGCCATTGCTGCTCCAAGTCCTTCAATCACGCCGGAATGATCTGCGCTCAGGGCAGCCGATCGTGACCTTGATGGTCC
>JAGRJL010000689.1:0-658 GCA_020442775.1 Lysobacterales bacterium
TGGTCCAGCCCGCCCGGCTGGAGTCTCCACGGTAGGTGCCCTCGACCAGCGCGACCACCGCCGGAATATCCGCTGCGGTCGCCGGGCGAAAGCAAAGCGTCTGGTGAGTTGCGTCAACTGAGGTCATGGGCAATAGGTGGTGAATCAAAACGACAACGATACACCCGCGGGCAACGGATGAATTAGGCTAGAAGTGCTGCAACGACGATTTCATCGCTTCGCGGAAAGCACTGATCGACATGCCATACACTCCAATTCTTGCCACCCTCGGCTACGTGCTCAGTCCCGACGGTCAACAGGTGCTGATGATTCATCGCAACGCTCGCCAGGGCGACCAGCATCTGGGCAAGTACAACGGACTGGGCGGGAAGCTGGAACCGGACGAAGACATCGTCGCCGGGATGCGCCGGGAAATCAGCGAAGAGGCGGGAATTGAATGCCTGGCGCTGCAGCTGCGCGGCACCATCAGCTGGCCAGGGTTCGGCAAGCAGGGTGAGGACTGGTTCGGATTCGTGTTTCTGATCGAGCGCTTCAGCGGCCAGCCACTCACCCACAACCCCGAAGGCAGCCTGGAATGGGTCCCGCGGGAAAAATTGCTCGAGCTGCCGCTGTGGGAGGGCGACCGACACTTTCTGCCGCTGATATTCGATCAGGACCC
>JAGRJL010000689.1:784-1436 GCA_020442775.1 Lysobacterales bacterium
ACCATCACCGACTATCGGAGCAACTCGTGCAACTGAAAACACTGGCCCTGATCCTGCTGCTGTGTGCACCCGCCGTTTACGCCGCCGAAGCGGCGGTGAGCGAAGGCCAGGTCGCACCGTCTTTCGAAGTTGCCCTGGCCGACGGCCAGGCCGCCGATCTGGCCACGATCAGCAAGACGCGACCGACGGTGGTGTTGTTCTGGGCCAGTTGGTGCCCCTACTGCAAGGCGCTGATGCCGCATTTGCAGAGCCTGCTCGATGAGTACGGCAGCGAAAAGCTGGAGATCATCGCCGTGAGCATTCGCGAGGATGCGCCGGAGGATGCCGAGAATTACCTGATGAGTCAGGGCTATGACTTTCTACGGGTGCTGGAGGGAGACCCGGTGGCCCAGGCCTGGGGGGTGCGCGGAACCCCGCACTTCTTCCTGGTGGGCACCGACGGGAGAATCGTCTTCGATCAGTCGGCACATCAGATCAGTCCAAAGCGCCGCTTTGGCGGAAAGGAAATCAAGGGTCACTCCGACCGCGCAGCACGCGCGGCGCCGGCCTGGGCCGCGGACTTGCGCCGGGCGATCGATCAACAGCCTTAGGCGCTAACCAACCGGATAGACACGGCCAACCACATGGCGCGATCCGGCGCCGTGTCCGTGTC
>JAGRJL010000690.1 GCA_020442775.1 Lysobacterales bacterium
GTCGACGGCGTGGCGGTTCTGCGTGGGGAACTGGTGAGGGACGTCGAAGTCGAGTTGATGCTGTTTGCGTTCGGTACCAAGCGGATTCTGCAGTGTCGCTATCACCGGAAGGCGGCGCTCACGCTGTGGCACGACGGCATGTGGCACGCGCCCGACTAGGCAACGTAGCCCGGCTGAATCAAGAGTTCCTCGCCGCATGACTGCGAGGAACTCGGTTCTGGACACACCATTGTTAAGCAACAACTGGTTGCCAACCGAGGAGAGACCATGTCGGACCCGGAGGATCGCGTCATCACCATCGATGACTTCTGCAAGCTTTGGCGCGCGGAAGAGATGTTCATCGGCAAACCTGCCAGCAGCGGGCCACAGCTGGCTGCTTCCCCCAAGGGCCCAGGCCAGTCGGAGGTTGGTCGCTGCCTGGAAGTGGTGAAAGTGTCGGACACCGAGGCGATCTGCAAGATCGACCGGATCCCGCGACAAATGACCATGTCCAAGCACTGGCATGGGGTCACGCTCACGCTGGCCAGTGCCGCCGGAATTCCGGTGTTGCGGGGGCAGATCACCAACGAGGATGGCAAGGTCTACGACGTCGAACTGATGCTGTTCCAGTTCGGCCCGTCCCAGCTGATTCTGCAGTGCCGCTACCACGAGCGCGAACACGATCGCGACGATCACTGGCACGATGGGATGTGGCATGCTCCAGATTGACCGTGCCACTCAGTTCAGGATGATCCCCGGGCATGACTGGCTCGGTGGCGAACCGGTGGTCGGCCAGAATCGGCTGATGGTGCCAATGCTGTTGGCGATCGGTTCGAGTAGCCCCTGTTCCGGAGTGCGGGTGCTTGATCAATACATCCTCACGGTGTCCACCGCACACTGCCCCGATATGAGCGGTGGGCAGGCGTGGACCTCGCCCAGGGAGTTGGACTTCAATGCGGCTGCCGGCCTGGATCTGATCGCCTCCAATGCCGGCTTTGATCTGAGCCTGTACCGGACTCAACTGTCATTGCCGGGTCGCAAGATTGCCGCCCTTTTTCCCGACGAGCTTCGCCTGTTCGGTTGGGGCAGCGGTCATGCGCTGGAGTACGCACGGTTCCGGGCTCTGCCGGATTGCGGCAGGGCCGGACTGCGCCGGGTGGAGCGTGCCAGTTCCTACACCTACACCGAAGATGGCGACAGCGGTGGCCCGGCGATCGACGCCGAAGGGCGAATCTGCGGGCTGATCCTGGGCAGCAAGAAGGGTGTGGTCGATCTGGTGGATCTGACCCATCCCGAGGTCAGGGATTGGCTGATCAGTTGCGGAATGCCAACGGAGGCTTTCACGATCTGAACCCGACCTGGTCCCGGCCGGCGCAACGCCGGTCAATGGTGCAGACAAACACGGCCCCGGTTAACCGGGGCCGCTTTCAATCCCCTCCCTTTGTGCTTAACTTAAGGGCGTCACATGACTGCGCGGTGCCGCGAACACCTGCTCTGTGGCCGGGCGTCCTTGTGCGTGCTGTTGCGTTCGTTGGCCTGATTCGGAGTCGTGGATGGTGGACAGTGGCGCGGAGACCGGCTTGGCCGGCAAGCTGGAGGAAAGCGACGTCTTGCGTTGCCTGCCCGGCGTGCGCGCGCTCCTGCTGCGCAGGACCGGCGATCCGGAGTTGACCAATGACCTGGCTCAGGAGGTCATGGTGGCGGTGATACTGGCGATCCGCGAGGGCCGGATCAGAGAGCCCGCTGCGCTGACCGCCTATGTGCTGCAAACCGCCAAGAACATGCTTTCCATGCATCGTCGAAAGATGCAGCCAGTGGCGGTCGGAGAATTGCCGGAAGTGGAGCCGATGTGGTCGGAGCGGCCCCGGTCGCCGCTGGAGCACTGCGAAGAGGCACAGCTGAACGCGATGGCTCTGGCGGTTTTGGAGGAATTGCCCACCGATCGCGATCGGGCGATCGTTCGCGGCTATTACATGGATGGCCGCGAAAAGCCCGAACTGATGACGCGACTGGGTCTGGACCGGATTCAGTTCGACCGGGTGATCTCCAGGGCCCGGGGGCGGATGCGCGATCTACTTCACAAAAAACTGAACGAGGAGACAGGATCGGTGCGAGGAGCGTCATCGTCGGGCGTCTGCAGTAGTCAGAGTCAGGAGGCACGGCGATGAGCCCCTTGGAAAATTATCTGCTGCAGGCCTATCTGGACGGTGCCCTGGACGAGTCCGAGGAGTCTGCGTTCGAACTGCTGCTGCTGGAGAGGCCGGATCTGGCCGAACTGGTAGAGGCTGACTGCGCGCTGCGAATGGGGCTTGGCGGTCAGCCCAAACAATCAGCCGGTGAAGATCAGCCGGCAACTGAAGCCGAGGCCAGAGAGGCGGACGCGGAGCGATTGGAAAAGCCGGATACGGTTGTCCCGATGAGTCGCGGTAAACGGGTTGGCGGCGGAGGATGGCTGTCGCTGGCGGCTGCAGCAAGTGTTGCGCTGGCGATCGGCACGGGCGCAGGGTTTTCCCTGCGCAACGAAGGGCCGGGCCTGCAATCCGCGGCGGTGGCATACGTGGACCAGCTGCGCGACGCTTCGGCGATTGTCAAAGTGCCGCTGCCGGCCGAAGGCGCAATTGTGCTGATGGTGCCGGTGCCGTCGGTGGATCCGTGCACGGCGACTGTCGAGATCAGGCAGGGCGACAAGCTCAGCCTGCGTGCCCAGGCGCAGCCGGACCAGCTTTCCCAGGTCAGCCTGGTGATGCAGCGGCAGTCGGTCAATCTGGGCGAGGCCGAGGTTCTGGTGAGCTGCGAAGGCCGCCTGATTGGCGAATACCCGCTGGAGTTTGTCGCGCGCTGATGCGGGGAGCGTGTGCCGGTTTCCGCATCCATTATGTGCAATGCTTGACCAAAGGTAAATCGAAACCGGAGTCTTGAGGGGCGGGACTGGCCAACGGAGAGCGGAGCATGAGGGCAGACGACAACGAGGATCTGGCCCTGCGCTGGTTCACCCAGATGTGGGGTCAACGGCAGGAAGCGCTGATCGATGAACTGATGTGCGAGAACTGCGTCGGCCAGACCGAGGATGGTCCGCTGATTGGCCGGGAAGCATGGAAGGCGCAGATCTATCGGCCCTTCCTGGCCGCGCTGCCGGATCTTGAACTGCGGGTGGAAGGGACCGTCAGCGAGGGCGATCAGGTGGTGGTGCGCTGGGTCGCGACCGGCACTCATGCGGGCGATGGCTTTGGTTTTGCCCCCAGCCAGAAGCGGGTGCGCTTTCGCGGGATGACCTGGCTGCGCTTTGCCAACGGCCAGATCGTCGAGGGCGCCGACAGCTGGAATCAGTCCGGATTGATGGCGACCCTGGGCGCCGGCGCGATTCCCAGCGCCGAGGTGCTGGACTAGCGACGGTGGCCGCTCGATCCGGTGGAGAGGCGGACGAGGACGCTGCGGCGTCGCAGCGCTCGGGCCGCAATCTGGTGGTTCTGTGCGACGGCACCGGCAACGAGCTGGGTCGCAACCTGTCCAACGTGCTCAAGCTGTTCCGGGTGGCGACCAAGAGCCATCGGCAGCTGTGCTACTACAGCCCCGGCGTCGGCACCATCAGCCGGATCTCTCCTTGGGCGCGACTGCGGCAGAAAGCGCTGGAGATCCTTGGCCTGATCACCGGCTACGGGCTGGATGACAACGTCCTCGGCGCCTACCGTTTCCTCGTCGCGAACTGGCGTCCTGGCGACCGGATCTTCCTGTTCGGTTTCAGCCGCGGGGCGTGGACGGTGCGGGTGCTGGCCGGAATGCTGCATCTGATCGGCCTGCTCAAGCCGGAGCAGGACAACATGGCCGACGCCGCGCTGGGCACTTACAAGAGGGCGGCCGCAGACAATGACCTGCCGCTGGCCTGGCATTTTT
>JAGRJL010000691.1 GCA_020442775.1 Lysobacterales bacterium
ATCCTGCTGCCCTTCGAGCCGCCGCCTTCCTTGTCGCCGGCAGACTTGTCGCCGTGTTCAGCGCGGTCACCCGGATGGCCATCGTGAGCAGCCATCAGAACCTGCGGAGCCAGGGTCAGCGCCATTGCCAAGACAATCATCTGCACGAACTTGTTCATTGCTGTCCTCCTGCCTGCCTGTTTAACTCAGAATATGCCGCGTTCATGAACGCCATCAGAACGATCACCGTTACCGGTTCAGCCATTTGACAGTATTCCTGAGCGACGTCGCCAATGATCCGCCTGATATTGGACTTGAATTGGACATTTGCATGCGTTCTTGAGGCAAATTGTGGCAACTTGGTGGCAGCGAGTGCGTTCGGATGCGGCCGAACCGGATCGTCACGGTCTGCTTGACGGGCTTGGTGAGTCTTCCTGGCTTTGCGCCCGCAACACCGCCTCGCACCGCTCCCAATCCCCCACATCGCACGCATCAGGCTTCTCCACAGATTGCCGTGGTTGGGCACACCGAAAATGCAGCAGTTCGTGGACGATGACATAGGTCCAGACCGCGGGCTCCAGCGCCAGCGGCTCGTTGTTGAGGTTGGGGATGCCGTCGGATCAACCCGAGGGCATCACTTCCAGATGATCGACGTCAGCTTGAAGAGCAGCTTGTGCCGCGCTTCCAAATCATCGGGGCCAAACTGATCCAGCGGTTGAAGCTCAAGCTGGTGCTTTTTCCTCAGCTCGGTCATGTCGAGCTTTGACTTGTAGCTATCCGCCCTGAGCGTTTCGTTCCAGTAGAGCGTGTTGGCGTAGGACTTCAGCTTTTGCTGATAGGGCTCATTGCTGCTGGAAATGTTGTCCTTGCCCTTGAGCAGAAGGATACCTCCAAGGCGGTTACGTTCCTGCTCGAAGCGCTCCTCATCGCCATCGAAGAGCGCCTTGTTTTCGTCGTTCCAGGACAGGATGTGCTCGACGTGGAAGCCGGTCTTGGCGCCGGTCTTCGTGACCAGATCGGCGATGGGGTGCTTCACGTTCAAATTCATCCCGTCGGCGAGGAACTCGTCCACGCGGGCAAAGAAGTAGCGCTTGAAGCGGGTGTTCAGGTTTATGCCGGTCTGCTTGAAGACGGCGTAGCTCAGCGGCTCGGCCTCGGCGAGGTTGCGACGCGAGGCGATGACGGCGGCAAGTTCGGCATCGAAGGCGGCGCGGAAGGTGATGGTGTCCTGCCCGCGAATGGCTGCGGCGATGCGGTAGAGGGAGTCGGCGAACTCGTTGCTGTCGTAAGCGTTCTGGAGCTGGAGTAGAGAGAAATACCGATCCGCCTCGGCGCTGGCGGTACGGATCTTCTCGTCTTCGTCCGGGTCATCGAGATTACAGGCGGCCAGGACGAGCAGGAAAGGCGCGTCGAGGTCGAGCAGATAGTTGTAGTACACCCCCCGGAACTGCTGCTGGTCGGTGGCGTAGGCGGTGCGGAGCTTGACGAAGAGGTTCGAGTAGTAGGTGAACGTGCCCTTCAGAAAGGCCTTCACCTTGGCCGGGTTGTGCAGCAGGCCGAGCTTTTCGTCCATCTCGGCGGTAAACATGGCGCGGTGGTAGTCGCCGTCGAATCGGGTGCCCTCGCGGCGGGTGTCGGCATATTTGGCCTTCAGATAGAACCGGAAGAAGACGTCCAACTCGTCCTCTTTGAAGGCGTTGATGGCGCCGGCCTGGGCCTCCCATAGCTCGTTGTAGTTGTCCTTGTCGAGTTCGATCTTGTCGATCTGACCAAGCAGTTTGCCCTTGAGGATCTCATACGGGCGGAGCTTCACCCCGCGGTCGTTGATCACCTCGAAAACCATCGAGACGTCGGTTTGTTCCACGGCCAGATTGATCAGGACAAGTCGGTAAAGGAAATAGAAGGTGAAGGTCTCGAAGCTGTGGCGGTCGGTGAGGCGCTTGTCGATGAAGGCACTGATGATTCCGTAGTTCTTCACCATGTTCTCGGCGGTGATGCCGCTGGTGATGTTGATGTCCTTCGCAGCCTTGCCGTCGTAGAGTCCCTGCTGGGCTTTCCGGTGGCCGATGTGATTCATCCAGAAATGTCGCTCGTAGCCCTGCTGGCCGCCGATCTTGGTCTCTATCCACCCCTGTAGAGGGGAGTCGTGGTGCATGGCGAGATGGCGGAGCTTGATCAGGATCAGCGAGAGGGTGGTGAGCCGCTGTTGACCGTCGACGACATAGGTGCGCCCGCTGACCACATTGGTCACGTAGGTGTTGAGGTAGTACCACGGGTAGTACGCGGTGAGGGTTTCCTGCGAGGGGTCGCGATCGGCAGTGCGGGCGTATTGCTCGGAGAATTTGAAGAAGATGTCGTCCAGCAGGCGGAGCACGGGTTCGTCGGTCCAGCGGTAGTCGCGCTGGTAGAAGTCGATGTGGTAGGCAGTGTTCGAGAAAACGCGGTCGATGTTCTGCTTGTCTGGGGAGATGTCCATGAGGATTTCAGGTAGTTTTACGAATTGAAAACGCGATCGAGTAGCGAGGGGATGAGGGCGTAGTTATCCGGAATTTCCGGATAACTGAATCCTCCTTCAGCGGCGCCCGATGCCAGTCCGATCTGGCCAGCTGAAAGGCCCTCTTGCGCGAGCCCACCTCCTGCGCAATGCGGTTGCCTCCGGGGCGATCCGCCACGGCTGGCTGCGGAGAGTGCTCAACCACACCAAACCACCCCCGCATTCTG
>JAGRJL010000062.1:0-2390 GCA_020442775.1 Lysobacterales bacterium
TGATCGCGGCCTTGTGCACCGGTGCGGTGACCATGGCTGCATAGCGACCATTCAGACAGCCCTCGCTGGCGCCGTCGATGCATGCCACCATGGCCGCCGAATTTTGTGGATCGAGGGTGCCGGCAACGGCCGGGCGGGGGAGCCTGATTGATCGAAGCCGCAGCGTGCCCGGCGCCTCCAGGGACTGCTGCGCGTTCTCTTCAAGCAACTGCAGCGGCATCTGCAGCCGCTCAGCGGTCTGCAGCAGTAGATCGGGATCGCCTAGCGCCACCAGCGGCCGCGTCCATGGGCGCTGTGCCGCCTTCACCACCAGCTCGGGGCCGATCCCGGCCGGCTCGCCCACGCACAGGGCGATCGCCATCATGATGAACCCGGCTTGAGGGCCAGGTCAGCCAGCGCTGTTGCCGTTGGGGTCCAGACGAGTCTCGACATAGGCTTCGCCGCGGACCTGACGCAGGAACTGCTCATAAACCTCTTCGGCCTTGCGCTCGCGCAGGCTTTCGGTGGCCTGCTGACGCAGAAAATCCTCGGTGCGATCGGCTTCGCGCACTTCGACCAGCTGCAGCATGTGCCAGGATTGATCCGAGCGCAGCGGCTCGGTGATCCCGCCGACACTCATCTGCGACAGCGGCTGCGCGTAGAAGGGGCCGTAGGCGTCGATCGGAATCCAGCCCAGATCGCCACCCAGATTGGCGGTGTTCTTGTCCTCGGAGACCGCCCGGGCGACGTTTTCGAAGCTCTCACCGGCATCAATCCTGCGCTTGGCCTCGAAGATCTTCACCCGCGCATCCTCATGGGTGTTGAGATCATCGACACGGGTGACGATGTGGCGCACGTGATACTCGGTCACCATGATGTGGCTGTCCTTGCGCACATCGGCAACCTGCAGCAGATGGAAACCGCTGGCGGTGCGCACCGGCTGGGTGACCGCGCCTTTTTCCATTCCGGCGACCAGGTCGGCGAAGGCCGCGGGAATCTGATCGAAGCGGCGCCAGCCCAGATCGCCGCCTTCCAGGGCCTGCGGGGAGTCGGAGTAGCGAATCGCCGCGGCGGAGAACTCCATCTTGCCGTCCTCGATCAGCTGGCGGATACCGGCAATCTTCTCGGCGCCGGTGGCGACCTGTTCCGGGGTGGCCGCATCCGGCAGCTGCACCATGATGTGGCGCAGGTGCACTTCGCCGCGCTTGAGCGTATCGCCGGCCAACAGCCGCTCGATCTCGGATTCGCTGATTTCCACCCGGCTTTCCACCACCCGGGTGCGCAGCTTCTGCACCAGCAGCTCTTCGCGCATGGATTTGCGGAACTCGCTGAAGTTGAAGCCGTCGGTTTCGACCGCCTGGCGCAGTTGGGCAATGGTCAGCGAGTTGCTCGCCGCCACCCGGGCGACTGCCTGGTCGATCTCGGTATCGGTTACCTGGATCCCACCGGCCTCGGCGCGCTGGATTTGCAGACGCAGCAGCGTGAGGCGCTCAAGCACCTGCTTGCTGAGCACGTCTTCCGGCGGCAGTTGGATCTCGCGGCCCTGGTACTGGCGGCGCACGCCGTCGATGGCGGCGGCCAGCTCACTCTCCAGGATCACGTCTTCGTCGACGATGGCGACGATGCGATCCAGTGCTTGAGTGGCGGCGAGAACGGGATTGACAGCAAACAGCGCCGCCAGCAGCAGCGCGGAGATAGAGATTCGTGGCATGGATTTATCGATCAGACTCGCGATAGCCCAGAATAGCACGCTCCAATAGCGCTCCGGTCTTCCTGCCGAGGGTGCCCAGACCCTTCAGTTCAACTTCCAGATAGATACCTGTATTGCGCTCGAATCCGGCGGCGCGCAGGTATTGACGTGCGAGCACCCGCAGTGCATAGCAGCAGGCCTCGTACTCGAAGCCGAACAGGCTCTCGAAGCTGCGGTTGTCGCGCAGCGAGTAGTTGTAGCGCCCGATCAGGCTCCAGCGTTCGGACACCGGCACCACCCCGGCCAGATCGATTTGTTCAATCCGATCAGGACGATAGCGATAGGTGGCTGAGGCGATGCCGCCTCGGCCCCAGCGATAGTTGGCGCGGAAGGAAGACAACCGGGTTCGTTCCAGCTCCGGGTCCCACTGCTGTGCCAGAGTCAGGCGCCAGCGTTCGTTGGGGTTGTAGCTGGCTTCGGCGACCAGCACCGACTGGGAACGATCCACCGGCACCACTCCCGGCAACTCCACGTCCGGCGGGTCGAAATAGTGAATCTGGCCGATGCTCAGGGCCGCGCGCTCTTCGCCGCTGCCGGCGTCGAGCAGGCGGGTGCTGACCCCGATCGCGAGTTGGTTGGCGTCGCTGTGGCGGTCGGCCCCGGTGAAGCGGTTGTAGCGGAATAGTTGGGAGTAGCCGAAGTCCAGCTCAGCGCTGTCGAA
>JAGRJL010000062.1:2454-5892 GCA_020442775.1 Lysobacterales bacterium
CCAGCTGCGCTGAGCGAAGTTGAGCGAGCGCTCGAAGATCAGGCCGGCGTCCAGGCTGGCGATTGGCAGGCTGCGCGAAGGGTCGCTGGGTCCGCTCGCATCGTTCAGGTCGTAACGGGTGTAGCGATAGCCGATCCGCGGTTCCACAAATCCCCAGGGGCGCTCGCCGCGCCAGCCGATATAGGGCCACAGGTCCAGGCGTTGCCCGGTGACACCGATGTCCCGATCGAAGTGGGACAGATCGGCGGCGATGCCGTAGCGGAATCCACCAATGGGCTCGAAGCGACCGTCGAAGAAAATTCGCGGGAGCCGCCGGTAGGGGTCGGGCTGATCCGGTTGGCTGGGATCGATCAGCTGGTAGTCCTCCAGCACGATGCCAGCCTGCCAGTCGCGCGCGCGCCTGGTCAGCGCCATCTGGCTGCCGAGCACGCTCTGCGAGGCGGTCGACAGGGATTCGCCGAAGTCTTCGAAATAGCGGTCGTCGGAAACCCGCTGCGCGTCGGTATAAAGACTCCAGCCACTGCCCAGACCGAGGTAGTGACGCGCCTTGAACCGCCAGCGGTCGCGCTTGGCCAGGTCGTCGCCGGGCAGCCAGTTGGCCGAGAACTCACCGGTCTGGCGCCGGCTCAGATAGCGGAATTCGCCACCCAGCATGAAACCGCGATCGCCAATGATCCGCGGCGTCAAGGTGGCGTCATAGTTGGGCGCCAGGTTGAAGTAGTAGGGCAGGGCAATGTCGATGCCCTCATCGTTGTAGCCCAGCGTCGGCGCCAGCAGTCCGGACTTGCGCCGATCGTCGATCGGGAATTGCGCATAGGGCAGATAAATCACCGGGACGCTGCCCAGGCGCAGCTTGAAGTCGCGCGCGGTGCCGACGCCTTCCTCATGGTTGAGAGTCATCGCGCTGGCTTCTATCGACCAGCTGCGCTGCTCCGGCGCGCAGGTGGAGAAGGTCACCTGATCCAGTTCGGTACGCTTTTCGCGCTGGCGAATTTCCGAGGCTTCGCCGTTGGCGCTGCTGGCGCGCAGCTGAAACTGGGCGTTGCTCAGATCAGTTTCGTTGCTGGCGAGCTTGGCCTTGGCGCTGTCGGCCTGCATCGATAGCTGGTGATCCTGGTAGTGCACGTTGCCGGCAGCGTCGAGTTGCTCGCTTTCGGTCTGATAGTCCATCCGGTCAGCGCGAAACAGCTGATCGGCCCGTTCTGCACTGACCGACCCCAGCAGGTGATAGAGCTGCTGGTTCTCCGCATTCACCGAGTCGGCGTAGAGCAGGACTTCACTGGTCGCGCGGCTGGCGGCCAATTCCTGGTCGCAGCGAAGCGCGCCGTCGGAACCCGGCTCACAGCGCCAGAAAGTTTGTGGGCACAGGGCCTGGGCAACGGCTGACGACAACGGCGTCATCACCAGACCAAGCGCGAGGAGAGCACGAACAGGCATCAGCGAAGCACACTCAGGGGATCATTGGCGGCGTACCATGACACAGCGGACGGTGCGAAGAAAGGCGCTCGTGCGAGGCGATTCAGGCACCTCGGGCAACAGGTCGCCGACTGGCCTCAGAACAGCGCAATCAGCAACAGCAGGCCAGCGACCCCAATGACCCCGGCTGCGGTCACGCAGCTGGCCCCGAAAAGCAGCCAGAACAGCGGGTTGGCCATCATCGGCGCCATTCCGAAGGCCTGCGGCAGGTCTGCGCTGGCGCTGGCGATATGACGCAATTCGAGCAGAACCCTACCCAGCGCGATGATCCGACTGAGGCCGAAGCGACGGCCCTCGCTCTTGTCCATCGCCGCGTCGAGTTTGCCGCGGACTCCGGGCGCCAGGCCGGCGACCAGGCCGCGGAGATCGCCGACCTGATCGGGCAGGCTGGCGACCGCGTGAAAGATGAAGTAGAAGCCGAACAGCAGCCCGGCGGGCAGCGACATCGGGATCAGCCAGCCGATGAAGGCAGCGAAGGAGCCTTCCGCTACCCACAAGCCGAGCCGCCAGGCCACCGCAAATGCCGCCAGCAGGGCAATTGCGGCGTAGACCCTGACCGGCAGCAGCATTCGCCTGGCGCCAGCAGCGGTGGCCTCGGCAAATCGCTGCAGATGGTCGAAAAAGCGCTCCATTCGCTCGCGCAGCTCGACGATGTTGTCGCCCGGGTCACCGGCCTTCTCTGCGCTGAGCTCGCTCATGTGCTCTCCATCAGCGCTTCGACGTGAGTGACCGCACAGGCGCTCAGCGCGCTCAAGCTGTAGCCGCCCTCCAGCATCGAAATCACCCGACCATCAGCCGAATCATCAGCGATCCTACACAGTTCCCCGGTCAGCCAGTGGAAGTCCTCGGTGGTGACTGCCAACCCGGCCAGCGGGTCCAGATAATGGGCATCAAAGCCCGCCGAAATCATCACCCACTGCGGCGCAAGGGCGCGCATGGCCGGGAGCAGTTCCTGCGACCAGGCGGCGCGAAACTCGATTGATCCACTGCCTGACTTCAGTACGGCATTGTGAATGTTGCCGCGGCCGGTTTCGTGCGGGTCACCGGTGCCCGGGTAGAGCGGGCTCTGGTGGCTGGAGAAATAGCTGACGCTGGGGTCACTCCAGAAAATGTCCTGGGTGCCATTGCCGTGATGCACGTCAAAATCGGCGATCGCAATCCGCTCGATCCCGCGGTTGCGCGCATGGCGGGCGGCGACCGCGATGTTGTTGAACAGGCAAAAGCCCATCGCCTGGGTTGGGGTGGCGTGATGGCCGGGTGGGCGCACCGCGCAGAAGGCACGGCGGCAGCGTCCGTCCAGGATTGCATCGACCGCGTCCACTCCGGCGCCTGCGGCGAGCAGTGCCGCCTCCCAGCTACCCGCGGAAATCAGCGTATCGCCGTCGATCAGCGCCACGCCATCGGTCGGGCGCAGCTGCTGGATCTGCTCGACCAGCCGCGGATGATGGGTCTGGCGCAGCAGCTCCAGCCGCGCCGCCTGCGGTTGATGGATCGGCAGCTGCGATCCGAATCGGCCGTGCAGTGCGCTTAACACTACCTGCAGACGCTGCGGTGACTCGGGGTGACCAGCGCCAGGCTGATGCTGCAGACACTGCGGATGACTGTAGAGCCAGACGCCGGCAGCCGCGTTGCTGCCCTCGGCGTTCACTCGCCGCGGCCCCGGCGGCGCTTGTCGCTGCGCCACAGCACCTCGCCTTCGCCGGCCGCGCGGGCCAGCACCCGGCACAGCACGAACAGCAGATCGCTCAACCGGTTGATGTAGCGCAGCAGGTCTGACGACACTGCCTCGGCGCGGGAAAGGCTGACGATCTCGCGCTCGGCACGGCGGCAGACGGTCCGCGCCAGATGACAGGCCGCGGCGGCGGCACCGCCGCCCGGCAGGATGAAATCCTTCAGTGGCGGCAGATCGGCATTGTAGTGATCCAGGGTTTGCTCCAGTCGAGCGACGTCATCGGCGTCGAT
>JAGRJL010000692.1:0-616 GCA_020442775.1 Lysobacterales bacterium
GTACTGGAAACGCGGCCGCGCCAAGCTCGAGATCGGCCTGGACAAGGGCAAGAAACTGTTCGACAAACGCGCCGATATCGCCGATCGCGACTCGAAACGCCGGCTTGAGCGCGTGATGCGCAGCGGCAAGGACGAGTAGTCGCACTACCGATTCACGCTATCCCTCTGTTAGTATCATGTTTTTACCCGTCGAAGAGCAGCTGGCGCATATTCGCCGCGGAGTCAATGAAATCCTCCCCGAAGCGGCGCTCAAGGAAAAGCTTCAGCGGTCCTACGATACCGGCAAGCCCCTCATCGTGAAGCTGGGATGTGATCCGAGCCGGCCAGACCTGCACCTCGGCCACTCCGTCGTGCTCCGCAAGTTGCGCCAGTTTCAGGATCTCGGGCATCAGGCCGTGCTGATCGTCGGCGACTTCACCGGGATGATCGGCGATCCGTCCGGCCGCAACGCCACCCGCAAGCCCTTGAATCGCGAGCAGATTCAGGAGAACGCGCGAACTTATGCGGCGCAGGTGTTCAAGATTCTGGACCCGGAGCTGACCGAGGTTCGCTTCAATTCCGAATGGTTTGACCAGATGAGCGCGGCCGATTTGATCCGCCTGGCCGGCAAATACAC
>JAGRJL010000692.1:706-1070 GCA_020442775.1 Lysobacterales bacterium
GCTATGACTCGGTGGCGCTGAAGGCTGACGTGGAACTGGGCGGCACTGACCAGACCTTCAACCTGCTGGTCGGTCGCGGGCTGCAGGCCGACTACGAACAGCCGTCGCAAATCGTGTTGACCACCCCGCTGCTGGAGGGCACCGACGGGGTCAACAAGATGAGCAAGTCGCTGGGCAACTACATCGGCATCGACGAGCCGGCCAAGGAGATCTTCGGCAAGATCATGTCGATCTCCGACGATCTGATGTGGCGCTACTTCGAGCTGCTTTCATTCAACAAGAGCGGCGCCGAGCAGCGGCAGATGCGTGAGGCAGTCGCCGCCGGCGCCAACCCGCGTGACTACAAGGTGGCGCTGGCCCAGGA
>JAGRJL010000693.1 GCA_020442775.1 Lysobacterales bacterium
CGGAAGGGACCCGGCGCCAGGTCAATCACTGGCGCAGCGGCTTCTATCACATCGCGGTAGGCGCCGGCGTGCCGATTTTTCCGGTTTACTTCCACTATCCGGAAAAGCGTATCGGGCTGCTCCCGCTGTTCTATCCCACCGGTGACATGCAGGCCGATCTGAACGCGCTGCAGCAGATGTATGAGCCCTGGCGCGGTCGCCACGGCAAGCCGGTCGCACCGGCAGCTGCCGATGCTGCGGCGAAGCCCGCGCCGGAAGCCGACGCGGGGTCCGCCGATCGGGCCTAGCCCCTCATGAAATGTCCGGGCTCGTTCCGATCAATCCTGATCAGGTAGCCGACGGCTTCATGAAGCGCAGGGTCATCCGGTCGGATTCACCGATCGCCTCGTACTTGGCCTTGTCCTCATCACCCTCACTCATCCGCAGATTGGGCGGCAGATTCCAGACCCCGCTGGGGTGGTCCTTGGTGTCGGCCGGATTGGCATTGACCTCGGAGCTGGCATCGAGCACAAAACCGGCCTTCTCCGCCATGGCGATGACTTCGGCCTCGGACACATAGCCGGACTTCATCGAATCTTCCTTGCTGGCGCCTTCGGCCGCGCGGTGCTCAACCACGCCAAGGACGCCACCGGGCTCGAGTACGGCGAAGAAGGCATCGAACATGGCCTGATCGCTACCGGCGTTGCTCCAGTTGTGCACGTTGCGGAAGGTCAGTACTCGCTGCACCGACTCCGGCTCGCCGAAAACCGGCTCGGCAGAGTTGAATTCGACCACCTGGACTTCACCGTAGCTGTCCGCATCAGCGGCCAGCTTGTCGCGGAACTTCTGATTGCTCTCGGTGTAATAGGCACGCGCGCGCTCACTGGCGGTCGCCGGATCAATCACCGCCGCGATCAGCTTGCCGCTGCCTTTGAGATAGGGGGCGAGGATCTCGGTGTACCAGCCGCCGCCCGGGGTGATCTCCAGCACCGTTTCGGTCCCGCTGACCATGAAGAAGTCCAGGGTTTGCTGCGGGTGGCGGAAGGCGTCACGAGCGCGGTTGGCCTCCGAGCGCTGCGCGCCGGCGATCACCTTCTCGATCTTCGACATCTCCGGCGCGGCCGGTTCGGCAGCAGCCGGCGCGGTAGCGGGTTCGGCGGCGGCTGAGGCATCCGGTGCGGGCGCTTCGGACTGACCGCAGGCCGCCAGAACCAGACCCAGCGACAGAACCAACGGTAATTTCTGCATGGCGTTTTCCTTTGTGATGATGGAAAGGGTGGCGCGGTGTAGCACGAAGCGCCTTAACAAAATGTTGAGAAAGTCGCGCTGGCAATCGACGACGCAAGGATCGGCACCTGCTGCGGTCGCCTGCGCTGCAAGCGGCTGACTATTCGTCGCCCGTGTACGAAAACGGCTGCGGCAATCCCCGCTGGATCGGCTGGCCGATGCGCACGTCGTCACGATAGGGCGAAATGTCGAACACCTCGCCATCGCGCAGCGAGGTCTGCAGCTGGTTCCACCATTGTGCGGTGAACAATTCGCCGTGACGGTCCAGCAGGGCCCGCTTGAGTTCGGGTTTGAGGCCCAGAAACTCCATGAACTGCTCCGGGAAGATGTCGTTTTCGCCGACGTAAAACCAGGCCCCGGAGTGGCTTTCCTCATCGTCGCTGCGCGCGGTGGGCAGCTCGCGGAAGCGGCAGTCGGTGACCAGGCAAAGCTCGTCGTAG
>JAGRJL010000694.1 GCA_020442775.1 Lysobacterales bacterium
GGATGTTCAGATCCTCGTCATAGGCAAGGTCTTCGACCACCGGCGGCAGCGTAGCCGGCCCCAGCACCACCGGCGCCGCGCTGTAGGCACCTTCCTTGCGGGTGCTGGCGCTGAAGCCATCCGGCGCACCGACGGCGCTGCCGCCGTAGCCGATGCTGAAGCGCTGCCCGACACCGGCGATCAGGAATCGGTCGATATCCAGGCGCAGGAAGGGCACCACGATGGGCGCGATCCGGGAAAAATGGCCGACCTGACCCGCGATCAGTTCGCCGTTGGGTCCGACCTGGTGCACGCTATCGGCCAGTTCCACCGCGCCGTTGCTCTCGTGCGCGAGCACCCGAGGGGCAATCTGTGCGCCGCGCGGCTGGCGCCAGGCCAGATCGACCGGGCTGCTGAAGCTCTGGCCATCGGGCCCCAGCTCGTAGACCACGTCGGCGCCCGCCTGCGCCAGCACCGCCGGTACTGCCGCCTCGACCAGCACGTCGATGCCAATGTTGGTGGTGCCGCTCAGCGCATTGGCGGCAACGTCCAGGGTCAGGCCGTAGTCGGCCGAGACCAGCTGCTCACCGTCCGCCGGGTCAACCGCCGCCTGCACCGCGCGGGTGCTCACCAGCAGCAGGTCGGAAGGGCCGGCGAGCATCCCCTCGAAGGCGGTCAGACGCAGCAGATAATCGCCCGCCTGATCGGCGACAAAGCTCGGCGTCGCGCTGAGTGGATCGCTCAGACTGGCGCCTGAATCCGCGGGACGACTCAGCATTTCCCAGCAATAGCCGCTCCCGCTGCTGGCGCTGCCGTCTAGATCCACCTGGCTGCCGCGCAGCGCCAGGCGATCGGGGCCGGCGTTGCTGAGCGGCGGAGTGGTAGCCGCATCCTCAAAACCGGCGTTGAACAGCTGGTCGCAAACCGCCGGAAGGCTACCGGCGACTGCAGGCGCAGCCGCGCTCAGGGCGAAGGTCAATACAAGTATCCAGCGCATCGCGCACTCCAGGGACAGGTGACTACCAGCCCTGTGCGCAACTTTGTGACCAAAGCTGACATCGGGGTGAGCCCGATGATTGAACGGCCGTGCCGCTTAGGGGTATTCGATCGCCGACCAGCGCAGACGCAAACGCTGCTGCTGTTCCGCCGCCAGCTGCGAGGATGCAGACCTCGCCTGGGCCAGCGCTGCGCTGAAAGACGCACCCGACTGCGCCTGCAATTCCGCCAATTCGGTGGCCGCATCGGCAATTTCCGCGTCGTGGCGCCCCTCGGCGCTGGACCACCAGCGCAGGGCTCGCTGCAGATTGGCCTGCGCGGCCTGGCGGTCACCCTGCGCCAGCTGCAGTCGGGCCATCGCCTGGGCCGCGCTGGCGCTGAGCGGGTGACCCTCGCCGAGTACCTGCAGGCGGATCTCCAGGGCCCGACGCAAGTGAGTCTCGGCCGCATCCAGCCGGCCCTGCTTGAGCGCCAGTTCACCCAGATGCTGGTGACTGTAGGCCAGATGCGGGTGCTCCTCGCCCAGCACCGACTCGCGCACCGCCAAGGCGCGCTGGTAGCTGCGCTGGGCCGCCGCCAGATCGCCCAGCTGCTGCTGGCTGAGGCCCAGATTGTCGACGATAGCGGCCACCTGGGGATGCCCCTCGCCGTAGGCCTGAACGGCAATTTCCAGCGCCTGCGAAAACCAGTCCTGGGCCGCCACCGAATCTCCGCCGCGAAAGGCCAGCAGCCCGAGATTGTTCAGCGTATTGGACAGCGCTGGACCCAGCTCGGCGCGGCGCGGCTGCTGGATCGCCAGCGCGGCACGCAGTCGTTGCTCTGCCAGCACGGTTTCACCGGCGTCCATGTACAGCGCGCCCAGATTGCCCAGGGTCTGGGCGCAGATCGGGTGCGCCTCGCCAAAGGCCTGCCGATGGATCGCCAGCGCCCGTTCGCCAAAGTCGATCGCGGCGCGGTAATCGCTGCGCCGATGTGCCAGCAGGCTCAAGCCCGACAGCGCTCGGGCCAGATCCGGATGCTGCGGCGACAGATGCCGTTCGCCCTCCGCCAGCGCCTCTACATAGCGTTGCTGAGCCTGCGCCAGATCGCCGCGCAGCCAGGCCAGCGCCGCCTGCTGGACGTGGGTGCGGATCAGCGCGCTGGGGTCCAGCTGCAGCTGGATGGCCGCCGCTTCCGCCAGCAAGCTGTCGGCGCCGTCATAGTCGGCCCGGTCGCGCAGGGTGACCGCCAGCTGATAAAGCGTTCGGGCCCGCGCCACGCTGGCTTGCTCGCCGCGCCAGGCCAGCGCGCTGCGCAGCAGCGC
>JAGRJL010000695.1:0-2049 GCA_020442775.1 Lysobacterales bacterium
TGGCTGTTCTGGCAGTTCCAGCACCCGGCAACGCGAATGAACCGCTATCTGCGATTGTTCAGACGCGATCGCGCCAGCATGAGTTCGGCGTCGATCCACGCCGCGCCGCAGGTGGCAGGGTTGGTCGGTCGGCTGCCCGGCTGGTTGATGCATGACGGCGAGCGCGACATCGGCACCAAGGTGGACAAGGTCAATGCCTACGCCAGCGGAACGGCGGCCGACCGACTGCGCCGCGGCAGCGGCTGGGTGCGCACCCGAATGGTGCTCTATCCGCCAGTCTTCTTTTTGCGCACCTGGCTGTTCAAGCGACAGTTCCTGAACGGCTGGGCCGGCTTCATCGCCAGCGTCACCGGCGCCTACTACGTCTTCTTGAAGTACGCCAAGGTCTACGAAGCGCGGCGTCAGCTGGCTCTGCAGCCGATCGTCGAAGCCAAGGCCGAGCTGGGCCCGCGGTCCACCGACGTGGCTGCCTGAGAGACCGCTTGAGCGACCAGGCACCCCAGCATCCGGCGATCAGCACGCGAATCATCGTGGCGCTGCTGCGCGGCCTGTGCGCGCTGCCGGTGCCGCTGTTGATGACTTGCGGTCGACTCCTGGCCTGGCCGCTGGCCAAGCTGGCCCGCAGTCGGCGGCGAGTGGTGCTGGCCAATCTGGCGCTGTGCATGCCGGAACTGGACCGCGCCGCGCGCGAGCGTCTGGCGGATCGCAATCTGCGCTCGACCGCGCTGAGTCTGGTGGAAAGCCTGCTGGCCTGGTTTGGACCGAATCTGAGCGCCAGAATGCAGCTGATCGGTGCTGAGCACCTGGAGCGGACGCTGGCGCAAGGTCGTGGCGCGATCCTGCTGACCCCGCACTTCACCATGCTGGAAATGGTGCCGCGAGTGATGACCGAAGCAGCCCCCCCAGGTGCGCCCTGGCTGGGTCAGCTCACCGAAGTGGTCAGACGTCACAACAACCGCCAGCTGGAAGCCGTGGTTGACCAGGGCAGACGGCGCTTTGCCGCCACCGTGGACAAGAAAGATGTGCGCGCGATGCTGCGGGTGCTGAAGGCCAATCAGGTGCTGCTCACTGCACCAGACCAGAATTTCAGCTACGGCGCTGTGTTTGCGCCCTTCTTCGGGGTCCCGGCGGCCACCACCACCGGCAACCTGCGGCTGGCGGCCCGCAGCGGCTGCCCCACCCTGCCCTGTCTGATTCGACGAAATCCCACCGGCAAGGGTTGGCAGCTACGGATAGAAGCACCGATCGCCAACTATCCCAGCGGTGACCCGCTGGCCGATGCCACGCTCAGCAATGCCATGGTCGAAGCTGCGATCCGCCAGGCACCCGAGCAGTACCTGTGGGCTCACCGCCGCTTTCGATCACGCCCTCCTGGAGCCGAGGCCCTGTACCCGGATAGGGTGCTGAAGGCCCACCACCGGACGAATCCGGAACCCGCTGATGCCCGCGAGCAAACAGACGCAAAGCGCAGTAACTAATTCGAGCACGACGGCGGCTGCGTGCACACTATGGCGGTCCCGAAAAACAGGTGAAACCCATGCTCAGCAAGCTTTTGATTCCGCTGGCGCTGATGGCCAGCGCTACCACCTCTGTCATGGCGTCCGAGAGTACCGACCCTGCCGCGCTCTCCACTGAAGTCGCTGCGGTAGAGAACGCCTTCGCCGCCACCATGGCCAAGCGAGATTTCGAGGGCTTCGGCAGCTTTATCGCCGACGACACGGTTTTCATGGCCGGTGCCACCGCCCTGCGTGGCAAGCAGGCGGTGCTGGACGCGTGGAAGCGCTACTACGAAGCTGAGGCAGCACCCTTCTCCTGGCGCTCACAAAGCGTCCAGGTGCTGGAAGCGGGCGATCTGGCGCTGAGCCAGGGGCCGGTATTCGCCGCCGACGGTCGCCAGATCGGCAACTTCAACTCAATCTGGCGCCGCCAGGACAACGGCAGCTGGAAGATCATTTTCGACCACGGCAGTGAGCACTGCCCATCACCTGCAGCAGAGTGAGTCCGGAGGCGGCGGGTGCAATCGTCGCGCAGCTTGCCCGGTCGTCTACT
>JAGRJL010000695.1:2102-6896 GCA_020442775.1 Lysobacterales bacterium
CGGCCAGCGCACAGGCGCAGGCTGAGTACGCCTGCAGCGTCCACAGCAGCGCGCAGCGGCAGTCCTTGATCGAGCTATACACCAGCGAGGGCTGCAGCTCCTGCCCACCAGCGGACCGCTGGCTGGCGCAGCTGCCGGATGACCGCGAGTGGATCGCGCTGGCCTTTCACGTCGACTACTGGGATCGCCTGGGCTGGGCCGATCGCTTCGCCAGCCCGGCCTTCACCCAGCGCCAGCACCAGGGCGCCCAGCAGCGCGGGTCACGGCGGGTGTATACGCCGCAGGTGGTGGCGGACGGGCTCGAACACGCCCGCTGGTATAGCCAGCCGCTGCCGCGTCGCGATCAGAGCGATTCACCGGTGATGACCCTGACCGTGCGGAATCTGGATGATCAGCAGGTCGCGGTGGATGTACTCGCCGAACCCGCCGGGCTACCCAGCAGCCTGATCCGGGTCGCGCTGGTGGAGGATGGATTGTCGACCGATGTACGCCGCGGCGAGAACGGCGGACGCACCCTCAACCATGCGCACGTGGTGCGCAACTTGCAGTCCGCCACCTTGCGCGAACGCAACCAGCTGCAGCTGGAGGTGCCGGCAGATCTTCAGCTGGCGCACTCGGCGATCGTCGCCTGGATCGAGGACCAGCGCTCAGCGGCACCGCTGCAGGCACTGCGAGTGCCGCTGTCCGGCTGCCACCGCGGCGGGAGCTGATCAACCAATTCTTGACGACCACACTGGCCTTGGCGGGCGCGCTGAGGGACACTTCCGCGCTGCCACTTTGCTCCTGAGGCTACGCGATGATTCTCTACACGCTCACCGCCGCGGCGTGGATGGCCGGCCCGGCTGTGGAAGTCGATCCGCGTCTGCTGCGCAAGCGCAATGAGCCTGCGCCGGTTCTGGTGGTGCTGCGCGATCAGCCCGATGTCCGCGGCATTCGTGCGGTGGCCCACGGCGATGCTCGCCTGACCGCAGTGGTCGGAACCTTGCGTGATCATGCCGAGCAGGCGCAGGCATCGCTGGTCACCGAACTGGACAACCGCGGAATTGCCTACAAGCGATTCTGGGCAATCAATGCGATCGCCCTGCGGGCCGATGGCGCCACCATCGACTGGCTGCGTCAGCGGCCGGAAATCGCTGAACTGGCCTGGGATGGTCCCAGCAAGCGGGTTGCTGATGCCGCCGATGAACTGGGCGACACTCGCCCGAAAGCGGTCGAACAGGGTTTGACCCTGATTGGTGCACCAACCGTTTGGGCGCAGGGTTTCCGCGGACAAGGAGTGCTGGTGGCGGGACAGGACACCGGCTACCTTTGGACCCACCCGGCCCTTCAGGGAAAATATGCCGGATGGGACGGCACGACCGCCGACCACAACTATCACTGGCATGATGCAATCACCAATGCTGATCCAGGCAACCCCTGCGGATCCAGCACATCGAGCCCTTGCGACGATGACGCCTTGGGCCAAGGCCACGGCACACACACCATGGGCACCATGATTGGCGACGACGGCGGCTCCAATCAGATCGGAGTGGCACCGGACGCGCGCTGGATCGGCTGCCGAAATATGGACGAGGGCAACGGCACGCCATCAACATACGCAGATTGCTTTCAATTCTTTCTGGCCCCAACAGACCTCGCCGGCAACAACCCCGATCCGTTACGTGCGCCGCACGTGATCAACAACTCCTGGGGTTGTCCAACGTCTGAGGGCTGCATTGATCCAGCGGTGCTGCAAACCCTGGTCGAGAACGTCAAGGCGGCGGGGATACTGGTGGTGGTCTCAGCGGGCAACAGCGGTACAAGCGGCTGTGGCACCGTCAACACCCCAGCGGCAATTTACGAAGCCAGCTTCAGCGTCGGAAATACAAACTCCAGCGACAACATGGTCGCAAGTTCGAGCAGAGGACCGGTAACCGTCGACGGCAGCAATCGGATCAAGCCCAACGTAACCGCGCCCGGGCAGAGCATCAGGTCCAGCCTCCGAACCGGTGGCTACGGCTTCAAGACCGGCACCAGCATGTCCGGTCCCCACGTCGCCGGCGCAGCTGCGCTATTGATGAGCGCTGATCCCAGCCTCAAGCGGGATCCAGAACGAATCGAAGATCTGCTTGAGCAGACCGCGGCCCCGGTCAACTCGACCCAGACCTGCGGCGGCATTCCCACCACCACTATTCCCAATCCGGTCTTTGGCCATGGCCGCATTGATGTGGCGGCGGCCCTGACCCTGCTCCGGCAGTCGATCTTTGGTAACGGCTTCGAATAGGCAACCGGAGCTGCTCCTGCAACAATGAGCGCCACCGTGCAACGAGTGCCCTAATGGATCGGCTGGAACGCACTGCCCGACTGCATCGCCGACTGGCCGCCGCGCGGACCGGGGTCAGTTTCGATACGCTCAAGGAGGAGTTGGGCTGCTCCCGACCCACGCTGTACCGCGATCTGGCCTTCTTGCGTGACGCGCTTGGCGCGCCGCTGATCTGCGATCCGGAAACCAAGCGCTGGCGCTATGCGCCGGATCCGGGCGAGCAGTTCGAGCTGCCAGGACTGTGGCTCAGCGAAGACGAGATACACGCGCTGCTGGTGGCGCAGCAAACCCTGAGCGCGCAAAGCGACGGCCTGCTGGCTGAGGCTCTGGGCGATCTGCGCCCGCGGCTGAAAAAGGTGTTGGGCGACCGAATTGACCGCTTGAGCCACATCCGAGTACTCAAGCAGGGTGCCCGAAAGATTGCCGACAACTGCTTTCGGCTAGTCGCCAATGCGGTGCTGGAGCTGCGGGTGCTGAATTTCCAGTACCGCGCACGATCGACCCAGGAGCAGACTCGTCGAAGGGTTTCACCGCAGCGGCTGATTCACTATCGGGACAACTGGTATGTGGACGCCTACGACCATGACCGCAAGGCCCTGCGCAGCTTTTCGCTGGACCGGATCAACGCGGTCACGATTGCCGAGGGCGTGGACTACGTTGCCCTCCCCGACGAGGAACTGGACCGCCACCTGGGCGGCGGCTACGGCATCTTCTCGGGGCCGCCGCGCGCGGTCGCGACGCTGCGCTTTTCCGCGCACGCGGCCCGCTGGGTCGCTGAGGAACGCTGGCACCGCGAGCAGGTCGGGCGCTTTCGCGAAGACGGCACTTATGAGCTGCAGCTGCCCTATGCCAATTCGCGCGAACTGCTGATGGACGTGCTGCGCTTTGGTCCGGACTGCCAGGTGATCGGTCCGGCCAGCCTGCGCGAGGAGATGCGCTCTCTTCTGGTTCTCACCGAGGCTGCCTACCTATGAACGCCGTACTCCCGGTTTCCTCTATCTATGTCGCGCTCAGCGCATTGCTGGTGATGTTACTGCTGCTGCGGGTCGCCTATCTGCGCAACTCGCTGAAAATCGGGATCGGCGACGGCGGTCAGTCCAGGCTGGCTCGAGCCATTCGGGTGCACGCCAATGCCATCGAGTGCCTGCCGCTGGCGCTGCTGATGCTGGTAATGCTGGAGCTCTGCCATGCCCACCCGATGGGACTGCACGGTCTGGGGGCAGCGCTGCTGATCGCCCGCCTGATGCACGCGCAGGGGCTGTCCGCACACGGCGGCTATTCCTTCGGTCGTTTCACCGGAACCGTGATCACGGTGCTGGTGGTCATCGCCATGGGCGGCTGGCTGCTGTGGCTCAATTTCTCGCGCTAGTGCAGGATTGTCCCCGGGAACTTACCAGGAGTACCGACAAGACCATGATAGATCGACGCAGTCTGCTCGCCTTCGCCCTGCTGCTCCCCGCCTGCGGCTATCGACCGAAGAAGCCGCTGGCGCCGCCGCGGGTAACGATGACCGGATTGCGTCGGGAAAACCGGCAATGGCTGCTCAAGCTGCGCCTGCAGAACCTGGTCGATGCCGACATGTATCTGGACCGGCTGCAGCTGGAAATCAGCATCGCCGGGCGGCAGCTGCGCTTCGACCATGGTCCACCGATGAACGTACTGTCGGCACTGGCCACCGACGTCATCGAGCAGCCGATCAGTATCGATGGCGCTACCGCTGCGGCCATCGCCAGCGCCACTGCGAACAGCCGCAGCGCGGCCTATGCGCTCAAGGGCGCGGCCTGGACCGCGGAGCCGAAGCGACGCTTTGATGTCGAACAGGAAGGCTTTCTTTCTGCAGTGCCCGGCCGGCCGGACGAATACCGCTAGATGGACGACCGCGCCGAGGTTGATTCGCGCCGCGAGCATGAGCACCTGGAGTAGATCCCATACTCACGCGTATCGTGGCAAGATGCGGAAATCGTCAGCCCCACGAGCGAATCAACGATGGACTATCGCGCACCGCAGAATGACATGCGCTTCGTGCTCCACGAGGTGCTCAAGGTCACCGATCACTATGCCCAGTTTGGCAGTGAAGACCCGCCCAGCGCCGACCTCATCGATGCAGTCATCGAAGAGGGCGCCAAGTTCTGCGAACAGGTCCTGCTGCCAATCAACCGCAGCGGCGATGAAGAAGGCTGCCGGATCAGCGATGGTGTGGTTAGCACCCCCAAGGGCTTCAAGGAAGCGTTCGACCAGTTTGTCGAGAATGGCTGGAGCGGACTGACCTCTGCCGCCGAATATGGCGGTCAGGGACTGCCGGAATCGGTCGGTGTGGCGATCAAGGAGATGATCGATTCCTGCAATCTCTCCTGGGGCTGCTACCCGCTGCTCTCCCACGGCGCCAGCGAGGCGCTCAAGCATCACGGCGAGCAGTGGCAGCGCGATGCCTTCCTGCGGCCGATCGTCGAGGGCCGCTGGACCGGGACCATGTGCCTGACCGAGCCGCATGC
>JAGRJL010000696.1 GCA_020442775.1 Lysobacterales bacterium
ACCACGCTGGACCCAGCGCCCAGCGAACGGCTGCCAGCAACGTGCTCGGCTACCCGCACCCGAGTGGAAACGCAGGCGCCGAGCAAGTAGAGCAAGATCAGGAGAATCAGCGTTCGCAGGCAGCGTGAGTACATAGTGCAAGGGTGCGTTGAGTCGTGGGCTGGTGCAAGGTCAGCGCCGCCAATGCCGGTCAATCGCAGATAGCCGCCGCGCAGCGCCTGATGGAGCGTCGCATGTAGGCCCGCCATACCGTGTGAGAGATGAGCCACACCAATGGGGAGGTCCACCAGTGGCGCGGCAGGTAACGGTAGGACCAGCGCATGACGCAGCCACCAGTGCTGGGTCCGCCACCGGCCTGCGGCAGGAAACGCCAACTCGCCCGCGCGCACTTGATCAGATAGCGAAAGGCGGAACTGAACTGGTCGGCGCTGTAGGTATACCCATGCGGCGGGTCGATGGTGGTCAAGGTCTCAACCAGACTGCTGTGATCGGCCAGGCGTAATGTTCGTTGCTGACCTGCGGCCTCCCAGATCGGGGTGCCCTCGATCGCGACGACCGCCGGCAATGGACCGTAGCCCTGAAAGGCCGTTGGAACATCCAATGCCACCATCTTGAGAAAGGCGGCCTCGGCGCTCAATGCCAATCGTGCTTCTACACAGACTTCGAAATTGCTCATCGCGCCAGAAAATCGCCAACCCACACAGGAACGTCGGGCAATCCGCGCTTGGTGAACAAGCGGCGGATGCCGAGCGCTGCACCTGCGCCGGCGATTGCTGATCGCCGGCACAGACGCGTTGACCACATTATCTCAGAGGTTGCGCTGGGTCTCCGAACAGCTGCATGGAATAGTTGGAGCCAATGTGTTCCGGTGCCCCATTGGCCAGGTCCCGCTTGGCCCACATCAGGGCTTCGCCCAGTGTATTCACCGGCAACATCGGGCTTTCGTCGAAGCGACCGTCTTCGACCAGATCGAAAAAGCGAACTGCGAGCGCCATGTGACTGGCGTCCTCAGCCAGGCTACTGCTGCCGATTACGGCGGCGGCCAGGCCGTTGCTCTCGAACATCAGCGCATCAGCCATGCTGTTTTGATCGGGCAGTACGAAATAGTTGTTCCAGCAACCCCATTGAGAGATCACTGCGCCGGGCCCAGTGCGGGTGATGCTGGCAAGCCCCTGGGTATTGAGCAAGTTCTCAAAACCCCATCGGCTGGGGCTGGAATGACCTGCATAGTTGATCCAGTCGGCGTCGCCCGCCAGTGCTTGGATAGTTTGTGCCCGTGCTGTACCCAGCCCAACTTCATCCACCAGCGCGAAGTCAATGGCCTGGCCCTGGCGTAGATGGCTCAGCAGGCTGCGACTATGGGCACCGAAGCGTTCGCCCGGTGCAGACTGACCGCTGGTCGCGAAATACCGTTCGGGCGGTATCGCTGCCCGCTCCAGCAATGAACCCAGTGCAAGCTGCAATTGCGCTGACGTTCGGGCAGGAATGCGCCCGATTGCAAGTTCGGGCGCGCCGTCGCGATCGTAGTCGGCAAAATCGGCATCGCTTGCGGCAAACCTGACGATCTCGTCCGCCGCCCGGTAGAAGGTCGGCAGCAGGCTTTGAGCGCCCAGCCCCAGATAGTTGTGATAGTCGTAGCTGTCTCCGCCGACGAGCAGGACAAATCGCGGTTCACGAGACTGTATGGCTTGCGCGATGGCGAAGGGGGAAGCCTCAAAGTCAGAGTAGCGAGCGTAGATCTGATCGGTGCGCAAAACCTCGACCTGATAGCCGCGCCCCTGCTGCAGCGCAACCAGTTCGGTCAGTTCGGACTCGAACTCTGGCGCGCTGATGATCAGATACTGGACCCCCCGAGTATCGGCAATAGGCGGGACAGCAGCACTTACCTGCGGCGTGGCAATCTGTGTCCGTGGGAGCAGCCAGATCGCATGGGTTCCCGCATAGGTGGCGCCGTCCTGCGACACCTCGTCGCGGTAGAGAACACCGTCGCGCTCGCTCCACAGGACGCTGTTGCTGTGCACCCCGAGAACGCCCAAAGTCGCGTCCTCAAAGCTGCTTTCCAGCAGTCGCTCACCCACAGCAGTTTGGCTGAACTGGCCCAGTTGCAGCTCTCCATCAACGGCTTGGTTGAACTGGGGATAGCTCAGCCTCATTTCGTCGAGATAGATCAGATCGGTGGCGAACCCGGTGTCGAGCGGCAATCTCAGGGTGACCCGATTGTTTTCGGCAATTGCGCTTTGCGGCAGGTCGAAATAGAACTCCTCGCTGCGCAATCCGTTGAATCGACGTGATTCCAGCAAGACGCCATTGAGCAGGATCTGAACGCTGTGGTCGTCTTCTTGCCCGGGAAAATCCAGGCCGCCCCAAAGACGCATCGCCAGCTGAACCGTTCCCCCGGCATAGTTCGGCAAACTCCAGTCAACGTGGTGCTCCACTGCGCCGCTGGTGGCCAACATCCGCGTGTCGAACCAGGGGTCGTCCCCGGGGGCGGAGATGCTGTAGCCCAGCTGCCTGGTTAGCAGCTTTTCTTTCACCCCAACGGCGACCGATGCGCCACTGTTCGGATCGAAGTTGCCGCTCCGCGCTTCGAGCACGGCACCGGCGACCGGCACATTCTGAACGCGTAGCTGGTAGACGTTCTCGCTGCCATAGAGTGAGTCGCGCTCTTCGCCCAGGAACTCCAGTGTGCAGCCCGGCCCGAAGGTCTGGTTGGAAGGACCAATGCAGGTAATCGCACGGGGAACTGCGCGATCGGCATCGCTCAACGCGATGCGATTGGTGGCAGTTCCAGCGGGCAGGCCAAGCGCGGCGAACTGCTCGAAAGCCACTTGCTGAGGACCGGTCGTGGTCACTGAAATGCGCGCAGAGAACGTTGCACCTCTGGGTAGAACACGAACAGGCGCATTCAGATTCGACGCGCGTATGGCTGCCCAGTCGATGGGCGCGGGCTGATCGGGGAAAGTGCCGATCTGATGGCTGCCGGTTGGGCTCGCATCGACCGGCGCGTGGTAGCGCGATCTGCCGAGTATGTCGATGTCCTCGATGCGGATCTGGCTCAGGTCGCCTCGCGCGATTTGTCGACTGTAGCTTCGAGGGCTCATGCCATCGGGCGATGTCGCCGGAATCATGGACTGATCAAGCAACTCCCATTCAGCGGCCTCGTCTACCCGACCCCAGAGGCGATAGCCCAGCGTTCCGACTTCTGTGGCAGCGGCGAAACTGAACTCCACGCCGTTCGCTGAGGGCCGAGTTTGTGCGTAGGCCAGCGAGACTGGCGAGGTAATGAAGTCATCGCCAAAGATCGCGGCGCCGACGGTTTCACTGGCCGCATGAGTACGTTCTGTATCACCGTCCTGGTCTTCATCGACATCAATGGTCATCGAGACCGCATTGCCGCCCGGGGTGGTGAGTGCGCAGCGGCGCAACCAGCCGCCATCGCTGTCGCTGCGCGTCTGTTTGCCGGCAAATCCGCGCAGGCTGGGCGCTGACGGAGCGCTGGGGAAACCCAAGCCGTTCAAGACAGTCGACGCGCAATTGCCGGTCGCGGCGCCGAATCCGGTGGCCAGCCCCACGCTGCCGCCGCCCAGCGGCACCAGGTTCGCCGACACCCCATCCTCAATCGCCACGTAGCCGATGGATTCCAGGTTGTCGATGCCCGGTGCGCCGGCGTCATCGTCATCGACCTCGGATACCTCAAGGGCCAGCTCAAAGCCGCTCACCGAGATATTTCGGCTCACCGTGGTTTCGAAGTTCTGCGAAGCGTTGCGCAGGCCAGGCTGCGGACCAACGAAATTGGGCCCTTCGTTGTCCCAGCTCTGAATCGTGGCAAGAACCACCGGGGGGCTGCTGAAGCTCTCTCCAGCCGGGAAGTTGACGGCCTGCCAGCCAGTTGTCGGCCAGCCACTGAATGCGCTTGCGGTGCCGCGCTGATGTTGGTTGCTTTGCACCCGGCCCACCTTTACCAGCGGTCCCGGACCCGATCCGCGATTCGGTCGTCCCAGCGCTGCGGTGTCCTGGCGCAAGCGATAGGAGCCCTCGCTGGCGGCCAACCAGTCCACCGATGCCGCACTGGAAAGACCGGTGCAGCCAGCGCAACCAGGCGCCTCGACCTGGAGGATGTCAAAGCTGGCGCGAGTCACGTTGGCGACGCGCAAGGCCGCCGGATCGCTGTTTTCGTTGCTCGGCTGAACGATCACTACCGGGGGCAGCACGAAGGGCTGGGCGAAGTTGACCCGGGTGAGTCGGTTGGTGCCGTTGATCATCGCATTGAGCGTGACCCGACCCACCTGCAGGCCACCGTTGGCGGCCGGGCCGGTTGCCTGGTTGTCGTAGCACAGGGTGACGTCATCCAACTGGGCGGTATTGGCGGGATTGCTGGTTTCCAGCAAGGCCCGGTACTTGAGGTAGCGGAAGCCGCTGAACTGGCTGATGTCGGCGCCGCTGGTGGTGAAGAAGGTGGCCGCAGTGCCGTCCGGGCCGACGAAGTTGAACGGTCCGTTGGGGTTCTCCGATGCCGCTGCCTGGAACCGTATCGTAGTGCCTGCGGGGGTGCTGCCGGTCCAGGAGAGCGTGGTCCAGTTGGGCGCCAGTCCGGGGGTTGGGTTGCTGTTCTTGGAACCTGAGATCTGGCTGGCACTCGGCGCGAAACCCGCTTGCATATAGGTTCTGAAACCAAGATCGAAAGCGCTCAGACTCCAAGGGTTGCCACTGGAGTTTGAGAAGTATCTTGCCCCGCCCGCGTAGACGTCTGAGCCACTTCGGGTCAGTGCCGCAATACCACCGCCACCCGGAACCGTCGACGCATTGATCACGATCGCGTATGTGGTGCCGCTGGTCAGCGCCGGAGGTACAGGGAAGACCGCAGAGAAAAAGCCATTGGCGCCGCTGGTGTTCCCCGGCACCGTGACGCTCGCCAACTCGGGTCCCGCTGTTGCCGGTACCCCGCCCGTCGTTGGCCGGATTCTCACGGTATAGGTTGGCGCCGTACCGGGACAGCTAAAACAGAATGCCGCGAAGTCAACCTGCGTCAGCAACCCAGTTGCCCCGGCGGTGAACGTCTGTGCGTACCAGGTCGTGGTGTTGGTTTCGTTGCCGCTGGTGCTCAGATTCGTGTTCTGCTGATCAAGGCCATCGGACGCAGATGCCCGCAGCGAACCCGGCGCCGTCGTGCTGTCAATATTGCTCCCCACGCCAGTCTGGAAATCACTCTGCGTGGTGTCGACCAGGCACGCGGTAGCAGCCTGAGTCGCCAACGCGAAATTCTGCGTTGCGGTGCCGGCGCTGGGTACGCTGACATTGCTTTGGCTGCTGGGGAGATATCCACCGGCGGTCGCAGTCAACGTGGCGTAGGTCCCCGGCTGCAGGTTGCTGAAGCTGTAGTTGCCGCCCGCGTCGGTGGTGGCTGTTCGCGCGCCCAGAGTGACCGTCGCGCCTGCAATTGGCGCGCCGCCCGCCAGCGCGGTGACCGTTCCCTGCAGCGCTCCGTTGCTGACCGGTGTGCAGTTGGGCGGCGGAAAAGCAAAGCTGCCAAAGCGCGTATTCCAGTTGGAACCATTGACCTGGTAGTACTCCGAGGTCAGCCAGAAGCGGCAACCGTCCGGGTCCAGGGTCAGCGCGGCATAGTCGCCCCAGCGGGTAATCGGGCCGCCGCTGCCGGTGGCGGTTTGAGCGCCACCGCCCTGAATCAACAAGGTTTCGGTTTGCGGCAGGGAATTGGGCGGATCGGACGCCAGTCGGCCGGCATACCGAATCGCGGGTCGGGAATTGGATCTTGAGGTGCTGTACCCGATCGCCATGTTGCCAGCACGATCCACCGCGACGCTGGGCATGTAGCGATTCAGATTGCTGGGGTCGTGATTGAAGGCCTGAGTGGTGGTCGCGGCGACAGTGCCGCCGGTTACGGTCACCTGGTAAAAACGAGCGGCCGCCGCGGCGCTGCTGCCGGCGACGGTGTGACTGTTCCACAGCGATTCCACGCCGCCAATGTTGCTGTATTGATTCTGCATCATCAGTCGCGGCGCCAGTGTGTCGTTGGGATTGCCGCCCATGGCGGGCACTGTGGCGGGCGCGAGCGCCCAAGACGTTGGCGACACAGAGGTGAACGGTCCGGTAAAGGACGAGTTGCCAACTCGGGTCCAATCAACGGCGAACTTGTACACCCTCAGCGAGTTGGCCGAGTTCCAGTTGGAGACGAAGTAGTTCGGCGTTCCCGCTGGCGGCGCACCGCTTTGCAGTCGGGCATTGGCCGGCAGCACGGTGAATTCATTGCTGGGCAGATTCACTTCCAGAATCTGCACGTTGGGCTCGCCGGCATACATCTGCATCTTGTTGAAGGCGTAGGCGCGGACATTGATGAAGCCGTCGGTGTTCAAATAGCCAAAAAGGTTCACCATCCCGTAGATGCCATCCGGCCAGATGCTGAACTTCCCGTAGTCACCGAATCCGCCAGTGGTGTTGATCGAGTAGTAGTTCCAGCCGCCGCTGACCGGGTCACCGCTGCGCGAAACCGCGAAACACTGCAGTACGCCGGGTGGGTTGACGACGCCAGACGCGTTGGTGGTAAAGGCAAAGCCGGTCACCACCCAGCGATCTTCGAAGGTGTCGTAGAGCACCACCGGATCACCGCGATTCTGGGTGTCGCAATCGTTGCCGAAGGCGCCGGGACTCATGAAGTTGTTCAGCGACAGGCTGACCAGCGCGGCGCCGTCGCTCTTGCGATAGATGGTGATCCAGGAGTTGACCCCCTGAATGAAGTGGTCCGGCCCGACGTCCCCAACCGTGTCCGGCGGAAAGCCGGCACCGTTGGTGTTGAAGTTCATTCCCTCGAAGCTGCTGCTCGGCCCCGGCATCGGCGCGCGTACCAGCGGCGGTCCGACCGACTCAGTGGGTCCGCTGTAAGGCAGGGTCGTGAACGGCCCCAGGGGTGGTTCGCGTTCCGTGTTTTCGTACTGGTCGCGGACGACAGGATCGACCCGCACCGTACGCAAATCACCCAGAAACACGCCTCCGGGACGCATCATTCGTGCGTTCGGGGTCAAACTCACGAACTCGGCGCCAGGCAGGAAGCCCACACTGGGCG
>JAGRJL010000697.1 GCA_020442775.1 Lysobacterales bacterium
AGGAGGTGGCGCAGCCGCCCAGCAACGGCGTTGCCAGTTCCGCCGCCGGCGGCATCGGCGCGATCCGCTATGCCCCCAATCCCGGATTCTTCGGCGTCGACAGCTTCACCTACACGGTGGCCGATGTCTTCGGCGCGGTTTCGAATGAGGCAACGGTGACGGTGATCGTTCTGGATCAGAGTTTCCTCCCGCCAGAGGCGGTGGACGACGATCTGTTCATCGCGCCCGACAGCGAGATCCGCTTCTACCCGTTGATCAACGACCTGCGCCGTGATGGCAATCTGGTCGCCAACAGCCTGGCGCTGGTACAGACGCCCAGCGCCGGCAGCGCCACCGTAATGAACGACGGCAGCATCCTGTATGTGCCGACCGCGGGCTTCATGGGGATCGATTCGTTGAGCTACACCATCAGCGACGACCGCGGGATGATTTCCAACGTGGCGACCGTCACCATCGACGTCGGCCCCTTTGTGGGTGACACCGAGTTCATCTTCGACAACATCACCGCGGCCGAAGTGAACTTCTTCGGCATCTTCGGTGACCAGTTTCAGGATCAGGGGCTGGGTGGCTTCTACGGATTCTTCCACGGCGACCAGACCTACTATCAGGACACCATCACCCAGATCGGCGATCACACTTGGCTGTTTGGCTTCCCCTCGACCAGTGAAATGGCAGCCGCCACCAGTTATGACATGGTGACCGACCTGCAGAGCGGGGTAGCGACCTTCCTGCCCGATTTTGATGCCTTTTCGATCACCGGTTTCGGCCCGGGGCCGCTGTTTCCCGACGTGGGCGGCAGCTTCTCGGTGGCGCCGCAGGGCTCGGGGGTGGTCGGTCAGGTGAGCGCACCGCCACCAGCCGTTAGCGGCGGCGTGCCGACCATCATCCAGGGCGATTTCGATGGTCTGGCCACGGTCTTCGGCGCTCCGGACGGCAGCTTCAGCCACCTGCTGATGCGCTTCGAGTCCTTCCAGCCCAACGGCAATCTGATCACCGGTCTGCTGACCCGGATTCCGGCCAGCGAGATGAATCTGGTCGGCGGCATCCGCCAGCGTGAGCTGCTCGACGCGCAAACCCGGCAAATGCTGGCCTATCGCGGGATCGTGCCCACCCAGAACGTGGCCATCGTGTTCTACAACATGGTCGACAACGACACGGTGTTCACCGGCGCCACCCAGCGTACGGTGCCGCTGGGTGCCGGTCGCGGGATTTCGCTGCCGGCGATTCAGCTGCAGGCCGGAGAGCCGGCCTGTCAGAACTACCGGGTCAATACCCTGTGTCAGGGCGGGCCCATGGAAGTGCTGCTGGCGGCCAATGCCAACGGTGACGTCACCGTGCATTCGGCCAATGACGGCAGCTTCCTCTACAAGCTGCTGGGCGAGAGCGCGCCCAACTTCGACATCCTCAGCGGCTGGGAAATCGCTCAGGATCCGCGCACCAACTGTCTGCTGTTCACCGACACCTCGCGCGACTACGTGGTTCGCTACAACACCGACGGTACGACTCTGGACAGCCCCTTCCTGGTCAACGCCGGCGGCAGCGGCGGCACCACCATCGGTGCGCCGCGCAGTCTGGCCTTCGTCAATGGCGAGGCCTGGGTGGTCAGCAACACTCAGGGTCGGGTCCTGCGTTTCGATGCGTTGGACGGGAGCTTCCTGGGTGAGCAGGTGACCGGTGCCGGTC
>JAGRJL010000063.1 GCA_020442775.1 Lysobacterales bacterium
CCCAGGATCACCACCTTGACCTGATCGAAGGGGGTAGCATCCAGCGCCGCGAAAATCTTCGCGGCCGGCGGATAGATGGTCTTGCCGGCCTTGGCCTGTTCGACCAGGAAAGCGCGCAGCGACTGCATCGCCTCGCCTTCCAGCAGCGGCTGCAGATGGGCCTTCCAGGAGGCTTCCAGGCGAATGCTCATCGGTGGCGAACGCGAGCGGGAATTACCCTGGCGCCTCGCGCAAGTGCTGCGCCACCCGCAGCTGGAAGCACAGCTTGGTGATCAGGATCCGCTCCTCGATCGGCTTGGACACCAGATCGTTGGCACCGGCGCGGATCAGCGCGGTCTGGTTGGCGGCATTGTCGTCCCCGGTCATCACCAGCATCGGCAGCTGACCCTTGCTGTAGCCAAACTCCTGGCGGACCCTTTCAAGCAGATCCCGACCAGTCAGACCGCCTTTCAAGTAGACGTCAGTAAGGATGATGTCGACACCGGGAATGCGCCCCTCGTCAGCGGCCGCACGCAGGCGTTCGAGGGCCTCTTCCACGCTGACCACGTGGTGCACGGTCAGACCCTGCTTTTCCAGCATCCGCCGGGTTGCCAGCGCGACCACTCGACTATCTTCGACATAGAGCACGTCGCCGCTGACCTGATCCGGCGGCACCACATAGCCGCGGATGAAGGTCGACAGCGCCTGGGGCCCGAGCGACTTGTCGAAATAGTCGGTGATGTCCGCGCTGAGGTCGCGATCAACCAGACGCTGCTGCACATCGCCCGAGACCACGATCACCGGAATGTAGGCCTGCGCAGAGTGCTCGCGAACCAGCTTGGCCAACTCCAGGCCGTCCATGTCCGGCAGCAGCAGCGAAGTGCTGACCAGATCGATGACCCCATCCTCCAGCGCCTGCTTCGCCTCGGCGCCGTTGGCGCAGGCGATCACCTCGACCCCGGGCAGATCCTGCGCCAGCAGTTTGGCGATCAGCTTGCGGACCAGCGCGGACCCATCGACCACCATCACGCGCGGGCTGTCGGTGCTCACATGACGGGTGATCTCTGCGCTCATCGTCGAGATTGTCTACCTCATCGGGGGTCGATCGCGCGCAATCGCTGGGCGCTGGCCAACCAGGCTCCGCCCCACCCTAGCAGCATCCCGCATCCAATCAGAGCCAGGCCCTGGGTAATGCTCAACCCCGCCAGCGTCAGGGAACTCCCGTAGCTTAACGCAAGCGTCTCCACTGGTGAGTGCAGAAACCACATCGCGAT
>JAGRJL010000064.1 GCA_020442775.1 Lysobacterales bacterium
GGAGCAGATCATCAAGCGCGGCGGCGCCCTCGGCATGAAGGAGATCGTGATGGGCATGGCCCATCGCGGCCGCCTCAACGTGCTGGTCAATCTCGTCGGCAAGCCGCCGCGCGAGCTGTTCGAGGCCTTCGAAGGCAAGGATCAGGTCGCCGATCCGAACTATTCCGGCGACGTCAAATACCACCTCGGCTTCTCCTCCGACCTCAACACCAGCGGCGGACGGGTGCATCTGGCCCTGGGCTTCAATCCCTCCCATCTGGAGATCATCGATCCGGTGGTGGTGGGCTCGGTGCGCGCGCGGCAGATCGCCCGCGGTGCCGACGGTCGCCAGGAAGTGATCCCGATCCTGATCCACGGCGACGCCGCCTTTGCCGGCCAGGGTGTGGTGATGGAGCTGTTGAACATGTCGCAGGCGCGCGGTTACGCGGTCGGCGGCACCGTCCACATCATCGTCAACAACCAGGTCGGCTTCACCACCAGCAATCCGCAGGACGCTCGCTCGACCCTGTACTGCACCGACGTGGCGAAGATGGTGCAGGCGCCGATCCTGCACGTGAACGGCGACGACCCGGAGGCGGTGGTCTACTGCGCCCAGGTGGCGCTGGATTTCCGCGCCACCTTCGGCAAGGACGTGGTGATCGACCTGATCTGCTATCGCCGCCACGGCCACAACGAGGCCGATGAGCCCTCGGCCACCCAGCCGATGATGTACAAGAACATCCGCAGCCGCTCGACTCCGCGCGAGACCTACGCCCAGCAGCTGATCAAGCAGACCATCGTCGACCAGCCCTTCGTCGAGCAGCTGGCCGAGGGCTATCGCAGCCGTTTGGCCGAGGGCAAGGTGGTCGCCCCGGACATCATTCCGCACGGCGAAGTGACCAAGTTCACCTTCGACTGGCGCCCCTATCTCAAGGGGCACTGGGACGAGGCCGCCACCACCGGAATGCCGATCGAGCGCCTGCGCGACATCGCCCGGCGGCTCAATCAGGTGCCGGAGGGGATCCAGCTGCACCCGCGGGTGGCCAAGGTCTACGCCGATCGCCAGGCGATGGCCGAAGGCGAGCAGCCGGCCGATTGGGGCTTTGCCGAAACCCTGGCCTATGCGGCGATGCTGGACGAAGGCTACAACCTGCGCCTGTCCGGTCAGGACTGCGGCCGCGGCACCTTCTTCCATCGTCACGCGGTGCTGTTCGACCAGAACGACGGCCACACCGAGATGCCGCTCAAGCGCTTCGGGCCCAAGCCCGGGCAGACCGTGATCATCGACTCGCTGCTCAGCGAAGAGGCGGTGATGGGCTTCGAGTACGGCTACGCCACCACTGATCCGCGCACCCTGGTGATCTGGGAGGCGCAGTT
>JAGRJL010000698.1 GCA_020442775.1 Lysobacterales bacterium
GTGCTGATTCTGATCAGCCTGCTGCACTGCGGATTCCAGTTCGGCTGGAACATTCACACCACCGCGTTCGTGCTGATGCTGCTGGTGATCTTCAGCGGCTTTTTTGGGGTGTTCGCTTATCTGCGTTATCCCCAGCTGATGACGCAAAACCAGCAGGACAGCACCCGAGCACAGATGCTGCAGGAGATCGCCGAAATCGACCAGGCTGCCCTGCAGTTGGCCGACACGGTGGACAAGAGCATCCATGACGTTGTCTTGCAATCGATCCAGCGCACCCGTCTGGGTGGCGGCGTTTGGAGCCAGCTCAATTCCAGGGACGCGTCCGACGAGGCCATCGCCAGCCTGCGGCGCTCGGTGAAGGAAGGATCGAAGAAAAAAAGCAGCGTGCAGGGCGGCCAGACCATGGTGATGATGGTCGATTACCTCGCCTCCAGCGCGACCGAGAAGCAAAACGAGAATCTGCGCCGGCTGATCGACATCCTGACCCGCAAGCGCACGCTGGCTTCCCGGGTGGCGCGCGACATCCAGCTGCAGGCGCTGATGGAGATTTGGCTCTATGTGCATGTCCCGTTGTCACTGGGGCTGCTTGCAGCGCTCACCGCGCATGTGATCTCGGTATTTTTCTATTGGTGATCGTTGAGCGACGGGCTTAGGGGACGGCGTTAACGGAGGTCGCGATGCGGGCGACCAGCAACCAGAAACAGGCGAATCGACGATGAAGTGGCTAATCCGAAGAGTGCTCAAGCGCGGCAAGGGCGCGATCCAGTACGAAGAAGAAATCCACTTTGGTGAGATTCTGACCATCGGTCGGGCCGCCAACCAGGCGATCTTCCTGCCGGACCTGCGCGCGGCGCTGGAACACGCCAGAGTCATTTCCAATGGCAGCGGCAAGTACCGGGTGGAGTCCCTGATCTTCGCCGGCGTCCGGGTCAATGAGCACATTGAGCAACAGGTCAACGTCGGTGCCGGCGCCACCATCGAAATCGGCTCCACCCGCATCACCATCATCGACCCGCCCAAGGATTTTGAGGCTGCCGTTGAAGTTGGTCCAATCGACAAGGAAGAACTGAAGGCGCGGGCCGAAGCGACCAAGCTGGCAACCACGCTCGGCGAGACATGGCTCAACAAGCGTCGTTTTTCCTGGGGCTTTTTCCTGCTCTTTGCGGTGCTGGGTCTGGCATTGCCGATCTTTGCCCATTACCAGCCGGGATTCGGCGACAGCAACCTGGTGCGCGGCAATCAGGCGCTGGGGCAAAGCATCTGGGAGGCCGGCGAGATCGCCTCGCCGCACCATTTCTTCGGGCAGGACTGTCTGCAGTGTCACGGTGAAGCCTT
>JAGRJL010000065.1 GCA_020442775.1 Lysobacterales bacterium
CAATGCCTACAACGCTTTCACCATCGAGCTGATCCTGACCAAGTACCCGGACCTGGAATCGATCAAGGACCTGGGTAGCTGGTTCAGTTCGCCCTGGAAGCAGGAGTTTGTAGATCTGCTCGGGACCAAGCGCTCGCTGGATGAGATCGAACACGAACTGCTGCGCGGCAGCGCCGAATACGACGATCCGCGTATCCATTTCGCGGTGAATTGCGCCTCGGTGGGTTGCCCAGCGCTGCGCCCTGAGGCCTACACGGCTGAACAGCTGGAAGCCCAGCTGGAGGATCAGACCCGGCGTTTCCTCGCCGATCGCAGCCGTAACCGCGTCGATGTGCAGTCGCAGACGGTGCAGGTCTCGAAGATCTTCGACTGGTACGGCGACGACTTTGAGCTGGCATTCAGGGGCGCAGATTCCCTGGCCGGGTTTCTGGCCCTATACGCTGACGGTTTGGGGTTGGATGACGAGCAAGCCGCCGCATTGGCGAAGGGCGACTATCGCATTCGCCATTTGGACTACGACTGGTTGCTCAACGATGCGGGAACCGTGCGTTAGCGTGACATGTGCCTATCCCGGTTTGCCGTCAATGCGCGGCGTCAGGTAGATCCACGCCGAGCGCAGTGCCCAAGGCAACAGCGCGATTACCCAGGCCAGCGCGGCGATGCACTGCCACAGCAGCGGATCGCTGCCCAGTTCGCCAAGCACCCGTATCACTGCCACCAGTTGCAGTGAAAGGAAGCTGAGCCAGGGCACAGTGCCCATTTGCAGTGGGCGTCCGGAATGGCCCTGAGTGACCCGAGTCACCATTGCCACCAGGATGCTGCCAAACAGACCGATGGTCAGGGCGTGGACTGGCGCCCGGCCCATCACAAAGCTGCCATCAAAGCAGTAGATCAGACTCTGCAGGGCAAACAGCGCGAAGCTGATCGGGAACCAGGCGAAGCTCAGGTGGAGTACCAGCAGCAAGCGATTGTGCGCCGTTCGAAAAAGCCCCCAGCGCCAACTCAGCCATGCACCCAGGATCATCATCGGCAGGTCCACCAACCACAGCCAGCGCTGTCCGTGTACCAGTTCCAAGAGCATATGGGCATGACTCAGCGCAAGCAGGACGAAAAGCACCCATCCGGGTCTGAAGGGCTGATAGTTGTCGATAACCAGACTGGAAAAGAACGGCACCATGCGGTGGCCAACGCTAAGGACGATCGGCAGCAGCAGCCCGAAAGTGCCAATTTTGATTGCGCCGTAGAGCAGGCGAGCGTCGCCGTTGGCCTGGTATCCAAGCACCAGGAGTAAGCCCAAAAAGCCCATGCCCAACGCGAACCAGCAGGCGTTGGCGTGGTAGGTGCGCGCGCCGTCCAGCCATAGCAGACGCAGTAACACGATCAGGCCAATTGCCCAGCCGATGGTCACCACCAGCAAACTCGCGTTGACGATCAGCGGGTAGCCGAGCAGGCCCAGGTGGAAAGCCACGTAGCCGACAAAGAGGCTGCCGCTGACCGGAAGATAGGCCCGAAAACCCAGCGCCG
>JAGRJL010000699.1:0-1421 GCA_020442775.1 Lysobacterales bacterium
CGGCGGGGCGGTCGCCGCGGCTACCTGTTGCGGAACGACACAGTCTGCGACGACGGCCGCAGGCGTGGTGGCGCGATCTGCTCCCTGCGATCGGCCCGGCGTTCCGCTCGAGTACCGGCCGGCGAGTGTGGCGCAGACCGGGCCACAGGTCGAGTCTGCCGCACTGCCCATGACTACTGGCAGATCACTACTACTGTGAACTTTGTAATAGTGTGAACCTGTGAGGAGCAAATCGATGTCCGATACCGAATCCCATCTGCGCAAGTTCCAGAAGGAGCTGTCATCAGGACTGGCAGCGCTGATGCTGCTGGCCGTGCTCGCGCGCCGGGGGGAGCCAATGTATGGCTATCAGATCGCCAAGCAGCTCGAGGGCCGCGGTGAAGGCGCCCTGGCCGGGAAACAGAGCGCGCTCTATCCGGTGCTGCGCAACATGCACGGTAGCGGATTGCTGGACTCACACGTGGAACCCTCGGTCAGCGGACCGCCCAGACGCTACTACCAGATCACCCCAATGGGGCGTGAGGTGCTGCGCTCGTGGACCGAGGAATGGCTCAACACCCGAGATTTTGTCGAATCGATCGTGACCGGAGATCGCGCATGAACGCACCCACCCCCAACAGCATTCGCAGCTATCTGCAGGCTCTGCGCCTGCACCTGGTCGATGCCGATCCAGCGGTCGTGCAGGACGCGCTCTACGATGCAGAGGAGTATCTGCGTGGCGAGCTTGCGGAGAATCCGCAGCTGAGCGAGGCCGACGTGGTCTCGAAGGTTGCGCGCTCCTATGGGGCGCCGGAGGAGGTCGCGCAGATCTACCTGGAGGGCGAGATCAAGATAGAGCGCGCACTGCGTCCGCCACCGGCACCTCGCCGAAATTCTCTGCTCGGTCGGTATTTCGCGGTAGGCGCGGACCCCAGGGCCTATGCCGGCCTGTTCTACATGCTGCTGGCGCTGGCCACCGGCATTGTCTATTTCACCATCGCTGTGGCCGGCGTCAGCCTGTCCATGGGGCTGTCAATCCTGATCATCGGACTGCCCTTTGTGATTCTGTTCCTCAGTGTGGTTCGTGTGCTCTCGCTGGTGGAAGGTCGAATAGTGGAGGTGATGCTGGGCGTGCGTATGCCGCGTCGCCCGCTCTACAACAGCGGACGCGGACAGCCCCTGCTGACCCGAATCGGCGCGCTGTTCACCGACGCACGCACCTGGACCACGCTGCTTTACCTGGTGCTGATGCTGCCGCTGGGCGTCATCTACTTCACCGTCGCGGTGTCAATGACCGCGATCGGTGCCGGCATGACCCTGGCGCCGGTGTTCTATTCGCTGTGGCTGCTGGGCGTGGTCAGCGTGGAGCACGACGTCACTATTGCCAGCGGGGTGCTGCCGCCGTGGCTGGGCGCACCGCTGTCGTTCGTGATCGGCGTATT
>JAGRJL010000699.1:1591-2088 GCA_020442775.1 Lysobacterales bacterium
GCCCGTAGCTCAGCTGGATAGAGTAACCGGCTTCGAACCGGTTGGTCGGGAGTTCGAATCTCTCCGGGCGCGCCACTCATTCGGGCACCTCCCGCAAACAAAAACCCCGGCGCCAGGCCGGGGTTTTTGCTTTCACCAGGTGCGCTGGATCAGAACTGCAGGCTCCACTCATCCAGATAACCGGTGTCACCACGCGCCCGGTCACGCACCCGCAGCTGCCAGGTGCCGTTGGCCGCTTCCGATGAGGCATTGACCGTGTAGGTCGTGATCAGATTGTCGGTGCCGCCGCCGGTGCGGTTGTGCAGGGTGTAGGAACTGCCATCCGGCGCGATCAGATAGACCTGCAGGTCGCCCTGGTAGGTGTGAATGATCCGCACCGACACTTCCAGATCCGACGGGGCGTTGCCGCTGCGGCCGCTGACCGTGATCGGGCTGCGGATATCGGAGTAGTCGTTGATGGTGTAGTTGGTGGTGTTTTCAAAGAACGACTGGCCACC
>JAGRJL010000700.1:0-2061 GCA_020442775.1 Lysobacterales bacterium
TCTTGAAGCCCACCCAGCGACCGGAGAAGCGCGACATCGCCCAGCCGAGCATGCCCATGTCGAGAATGTCCTGAACCCCGGCCGGGTTGAGGATCGGCATCATCGCCGAGATGAATTCGTGCTCGGACTGATGCGGCAGGGTGGAGGAGCGACAGGCGTGATCGTCGCCGGCCAGCACCAGCACGCCGCCGTGCTTGCTGGTGCCGGCGGCGTTGCCGTGCTTGAACACGTCGCCGGCGCGGTCGACGCCGGGTCCCTTGCCGTACCACATGCCGAAAACGCCGTCGTATTTGGCGCCCGGAAACAGGTTGACCTGCTGGGTGCCCCAGACCGAGGTCGCGGCCAGATCTTCATTCAATCCGGGCGCGAACTGGACGTGCGCCTTGGCCAGATGCTTGCGCGCCCGCCACAGCTCCAGATCCAGCCCGCCCAGCGGCGAACCGCGGTAGCCGGAGACGAAGCCTGCGGTGTTCAGATTCAGCGCCTGATCGCGCAGACGCTGCATCAGCGGCAGCCGCACCAGGGCCTGGATCCCGGACAGATAGATCCGCCCCTCGCCGCGGCTGTATTTGTGATCGAGGGTGTACTCGGTATCGATCTGCGGACGGGCGATGGCGGTGCTGGTGGTCATGGCGGGCCTTGGTCTTGCACGGTGATCAGACCGCGCATTGTAGCCTGCCGGAGCCAATGCCGGGCTGAGCCGGCAGTGGCGCGCACAAAGTCAGTGGCCGATCAGTCTGCCGTTGCCAGGCTCGGACTCCAGGACGCGCAGTGCTCCCCGTCGCCCTTCAGGGCTGCTCGCGGCGGTCTTTCGGATTGGCCAGTGGCGCCCCTTCCAGCGAGCGACTCTCCCCAGGGTCGGTAAACAGATCCGCGCCGAAGCGCGCACGCGCGGCCTCGCCATGCCCGGTGGCCGCGGCCGGCACATGCACCCCGACCACCTGGTCGGCGTGAAAGTGCTTGTCGATGATTGTCCGGCCGTCGTCTTCGCCGTAGAACCAGTAGGGCGGGAAGGCCGCCTGCGAGCGACGCGCGGCGAAGTGCTCGGCATGACGATCGAAGTCGGCCATCACCACCCCGGCATCGCCGAAGTGAGTCACCGTGGTCTTGCCGTCCAGGGTGACCCGCCAGGACAGGTTCTGGATCTCCGGGCGGTTGCCGGCGTGGGGAATGGCCACCGCTTCGATGACCAGGCCGTCGATATCGAAGCGCACCGGCGGGTCTTCGGGCTTGAGGTCGACGGCGATGATCCGCGCCAGCAACGAATCTTCCTCACCAACAAACTCGGCAATCTTGTCCAGGGTTTGCTGCGAGCCATACAGCGGCACCTCGGGATGGGCGCGCAGATAGGCCACCGCCGGACCGGCGGCGAAATGGTCCCCGTGCACGTGCGAGACTAGCACCGCATCGACTCCGTCGTAGGGCGGCTCGCCCGCCATCATCGCGCTGACAATGGTGTCCGGCACCAGCGTGTACTGGCCGTAGCTGTCGTCGTAGAAGGCGTCGAACACCACCTTGGTTTCGCCGCGCGCGACCAGAACGCCCTCATTGCCCAGATAGGTGGCGGCCGCCGATGGCTGGTGTGCACTGAGCAGGGTAGGGGCGGCCGCCAGCAGCCAGCCGGCACAGATCCAGATTCGGGACATGGCAAGACTCCAACCAGGGACCGCGCACGATACCTGCTGCGGCCACATCCGGGATGTGCCCATGGTCGCGGGCGCAGGCTGCGGACTGGCCGGGCGCGGCCGGAGTGATTAACCTCGCGGCAGCCACCGACAGGACCAGCCTCATGCAAATGCAAGCCTCCCGCCATTTCCCCAGCTGGCTGGCCGAGCACAATCTGAGCATCGGTCTGAGCACCTACGAGGCCGGCAAACTGATTCTGGTCGGGCGGACCTCGGGCGGTCGACTGGCCGCCAACGAGCGCAGCTTCACCCGCGCGATGGGGCTGTGGGGCGATGAGCAGACCCTGTGGGCGGCCACCGGGCATCAGCTGTGGCGCTTCGAAAACGTGCTGCAGAATGGTCAGATCGAGGACGATGCCGACCGCCTCTACGTGCC
>JAGRJL010000700.1:2114-2759 GCA_020442775.1 Lysobacterales bacterium
GCTGCACTTCATCACCACCCTGTTTTCTTCCCTGGCCACGCTGTCGAAAAGACACAGCTTCAAGCCGCTGTGGCGGCCGCCCTTCGTCTCGCGAATAGCAGCGGAGGATCGCTGCCACCTTAACGGCCTGGCGATACGCGATGGTCAGCCGCGCTATGTCACCGCGGTCTCCCGCAGCGACGTGGCCGAGGGCTGGCGCGAATTCCGCCGCGACGGCGGGGTGGTGATCGATCTGAACGAGAATCAGATCATCGCCAGCGGGCTGTCGATGCCGCACTCGCCGCGCTGGTATCGCGATCGCTTGTGGCTGCTCGATTCGGGCAATGGGCGCTTTGGGCATCTGGAAGCAGATGGTCGATTCAACGAGGTCGCGTTCTGCCCCGGCTATGCACGCGGGCTGGCCTTTGTGGGCGACTACGCGCTGATTGGGCTCTCCCGCCCACGCGAGGCCAGCTTCTCCGGCCTGGCGCTGCAGGAGGCGCTGGAGCAGCGCGGGGCGAAGGCGCGCACCAGCGTGGTGGTGGTGGATCTGCGCCGCGGCGATCTGGTCCACACCCTGTTTCTGGACGAGCGGGTCAGCGAGCTCTACGACGTGATTGCGCTGCCCGGCGTGCGCCGGCCGAAGCTGCTGGGATTCCGCAGTGA
>JAGRJL010000701.1 GCA_020442775.1 Lysobacterales bacterium
CGCTGGAAGCTGGGCGGCCAGCTGTACAGCGTTCGCGGCGACGGCGGCAGCGGCAAAAACGGCACTCTGACCGACTATCCGCAGCAGCAGGGCCGCTACCAGTGCTACTACGACTTCGTGCTGAACTGGCACAAGGTGGGCTTCGTGATCCAGGGCACCCAGATACCGGCCCCGCCGGGCGGCAACTATGGGCCGGATCTGTTCCTGGAGGTGGCCAGCCTGTTCGACAGTGCCGGGGATGCGGTCGCGCCGTGGCCGCAGCCCTCGATAGACGGCTACACCTCACCCACCGACTGTGGCCCGCCGGGATCGCCGCCGTGTCCGGACGGGCAGACCTAGACGACGTCCGCTGACCCAAAGAACTGCGCGTGTGGTCCCGACGGCAGCGTCCGTCGGGGCCGAACCGTTCCAGCGAATCATTGCGAATTGGCCACCTCGGGGCGTTGGGCGCGCTGTGACTTGCGCAGAGGCAACGTCGTCAGGCGATGGTGACAATCAACAGGACCAGGGGGAAGAGTGACTTGGGGATCGAGCAAGTGATCGCGGAACGCCTCAGCAAGCGTCAGCGCAGCCGGCGATGAACCGCCCGCAGGTCTACGTGATCGGCGCAGGCCCGGCCGGCTGTGCGGCAGCGATAGCGTTGGCCGACTGCGGCGCGGGGGCGCTCGACGTCACGCTAGTGTGCGGCGACGACCGGCGCGAAGAACGCATCGGTGAGACCTTGCCGCCGGCGGCCGCGGCGATACTGCGTCAGCAGGGCCTGGGCGGACTGTTGACCGATCCACCGCATCTGCAATGTCCCGGGAGCCTGTCCCAGTGGGGCAGCGAGACTGCCGGCTACAACGACTTCTTTCTCACCCCGATCGGCGCCGGTTACCACCTGGATCGAGCGCGCTTCGATGCCGACCTGTTGAGCGCTGCGGCAGATCGGCGGGTACGCGTGCTGGAGAAGACCAGGCTGGTCGCAATCGAGTCGCTCGGTTCACAGCTTTCGCTGGTGCTGCTGGCGGACCGCAATCGACATACCCAACGGGCCGACTACGTGGTCGACGCGAGCGGGATCCAGGCGCGCGCTGCGCGGGGCCTGGGCGTGGCGCGCAACGAATATGACTGCGTGCTCAGCGTGGGGGCGTTCTTTCCGCTCCGCTTGGCGCCGAGGCAACCGGCTCACACGCTGGTGTGCGCCGCGGCGGATGGTTGGTGGTACGCGACGCAACTTCCCGGCGACCGCGCGCTGGTCAGCCTGTGCACTGATGCGCAAATCGTGCGCTCCCAGGGGCTGGATCAGCCGGACTGCTGGCATCGGAAGCTGCACGACGCATCGTGGCTGCTGCAGCGCATGGAAGCGCAGCTTGGCGCACCGCTGGAACGACCGCCGCAGCTGTGGCAGCGAGCGGCGCCTTCGGCAATTCTCTCGCGGGTCCATGGCCCGCGCTGGGTGGCGGTGGGCGATGCGGCGGCGAGCTACGATTCGCTGACCTCTGCCGGCATCAGCAAGGCGCTGGCGCAAGGGCTTGAAGCCGGTAGTGCGGTCGGCCAGCGGCTGAGCGGTGGTGGGGATCAGCTGCTGGATGACTATCAGGATCGGGTGTTTGCCGAGTTTTCGGCCTATCTGCGGCTGCACCAGCAGCTTTATCGCTCGGAGCCGCGCTTCAGCCAGCAGCCATTCTGGCAGCGGCGGCTGCGCGGAGGCCGGGTTTCGAGCGCGGCAGCGTGATCGCGATACTCGTCGGTGGGTTCGAAAATGCGCGATCGACACCGCAATCAGTTGCCAACGGATGTGAACTGCGCTGAAGATGGATCGATGGCCTGATAACATCGCGCCCCCGATCTGGCTTGGCGCCGCCGCAAACGACTGCTATGGAAGACATTCAAAGCCTCATCGCCCAGGGCGAGCTCGCTGACGCCGATGCCCGTCTGAGCGCCCGGCTACCGCTCAATCCTGCCGACACCCAGCTATTGCTGCTCGCCGG
>JAGRJL010000702.1 GCA_020442775.1 Lysobacterales bacterium
CGGCACCGATCAGAGCGGCACCGAGCAGGCCTTGGGGCCACTGTTGCCGGAAGAGACTCTGCGGCGTTGGCTGGGCGCGGGCGAGTTGGCAATTCGGGAGACTCGACTTTCCAGTCCGGCGGGGAGCTCGGCGCTGGACTTCTTCCGCTGGGTCCGGGAACTCGAACCCGACAACGAGCGCGCGGTGGCTGGTCTGGAGACGATCATTACCAGCTATATGAGCCTGGCCGAAAACGCCCATGCGGAGAAGGATTACGACACCCTGCAGCTGATGCTGGAGCGGGCTCGGTCAGTGGCCGATCAGCACCCTCAGCGGGAAGTGCAGCGGCAGCGGATCAACGAACTTCCCGACACCTGGGTTGCCACACTGCTGGCCGAGGCCGAGTCAGCCATTGCCGCCTGGAATCCGGAACGCGCGCAGGAGGCCCTTGCCGAAGCAGGCAAGATCGCCCCCAATGATCCCCGCGTGGCGACCTTGCTTGCGCAAAGCGGCAAGCTGCTGCAGCCAGGGTTTCGCTTCCGCGACGCGCTGCGTAGCGGCGGCCAGGGACCGCGGATGGTGGTCATCGGCAGCGGTCAGGTGAATCTCAGCGGCGCCAAGGGGGCCGACACCACCGTCAGCATCACCACGCCCTTTGCTGTGGGTGTATACGAGGTCAGTCGAGGCGAGTTCAATCGCTATGTGCAGCAGACCGGGCGCCAGCCTGAGGGCGGCTGCCGCAGCAAGGAAACCACCGGGCTGTTCGGCACCACCAAGAGCAGCCGAACCTGGCGCAGCCCCGATTTTTCGCAATCGGACAAGGAGCCGGTGGTTTGCGTCAGCTTCGACAATGCGCAGGATTATGTTCGCTGGCTGAGCCGGGAAACCGGGCACGTCTACCGACTGCTCAGTGAAGCCGAGTGGCAGAGCCTGGCCAGCAAGGTCTCCGGGAGTGATCCCTGCAGGGTTGCCAACATTGCTGATCGCAGCGTTGGCGGCCGCGACAGCTTCAGCTGCAACGATGGCTACGCCAACACCGCGCCAGTGGGAAGCTTTGTCGCATTGGCCAGTGGTCCGTATGATATCGACGGAAACGTGCGTGAGTGGGTGGAAGATTGTGCCAACGAGAGTCACGCTGGCCACCCTGGCAATCAGCGTGCGCGGCTCACCGGGGACTGCAGCGAACGGCTGGCGATGGGACGCGCCTGGCATAGCGACAAGGATGAATCCGGTGTCATTCAACGCAGAGCGTTTAAGACTTCGGTGCTCAGTAATACCATTGGCATCCGGGTTGCGATGACCCTGCCCGAACGACCGCCTGGACAATGATTTCGGAGTGTCTTCAATGAAGTTACTTTTTCCCAACGGTGAACATGCGCCGGTAGAGCTAGATCCCGGCCCGGCCCTGTTGGGCAGCGGCAATGATTGCCGGGTTGTGCTGTTGGCGCCGGGTATCGCACTGCACCATTGCGAATTGAAGGTGAGCGACTACAGCGCGAGGCTGAAGCTGAGCAACCCGGAGAACCCGGTTACCGTCAATGGCAAGGCGGTGGAAGCCGAAGTCGACATCAAGCCGGGTGATCTGGTGACCTTCGCCGAGGTCCGCTGTCGGATCGTCGCAGTCGAGAAGGGCCAGTCACCGGTGCCGCAGCGCGACCTGAGCGCCAATGACGATGGTGCGACCAAGGTCCGCATGGCCTTGCCGAAGTTCGTGCTCCGCGGGGTTTCGGGTGAAACTTTTGGTCGGGTTTTCCCGGTCGGCCAAACCACGGTTGCCGGTCGCCAGAGTGATTGTGAGATTCACATTCCCAGCGAGGGCATTTCCCGGCGTCACGCCGAAATGAAATTGACCGCTGATGGCATCATGGTCGAGGACTTGGGTTCGGCCAACGGCACCTATATCAACGATCGCCGGGTTACCCGTGAACTGCTCAAGCCCGGTGATGAGCTGCGTTTTGACACCGTGCGCTTTCTGCTGATCGCGCCCGGTCAGGAAAGACCTGCCGCCCCCAGCCCGGCCTCCGCACCGGGCATCCGGGCGTCGGCCCCAGCCGCGACCAAGGGCTCCAGCAAGGGACTGGTGTGGGCGATGGTTGGCATTGCCGTGATTGCCGTCGCAGCGGTTGGCGCCAAGCTCGCCGGGCTGTTCTAAGAAGGGAGCCTGCAGCCCGCCGAACGCGGAAGTCATGCGTCTGCGATGATGTCCGGCAGCGGTGCGCGATGAACAAGGGTGCATCCGCCTCGTTTCCGCCGGCGATGATCGTGGACCATCGCGCAGAATGCCGCCCGGCACCGTTGGTGCGGCAGGAGAGCGCAATCATCCACACGCGGATCGCAGTCATGCGACCGGCCTGCCAGAATGAGGTAGTGATGGCATTTGCGATTGATCCCGCTGTCGTCGAAGCCGATGTTCGCCGCGCGCTGTCGGAGGATCTGGGCGACGGTGACCTCAGCGCTGCGCTGGTTCCTGAATCCAGGCGACTCTCGGCCAACATCATTGCTCGCGAAACGCTGGTGTTGTGCGGCAGTCCGTGGGCCGAAGCCTGTTTCCGCGCGCTTGATCCGCACATCAGGCTGGATTGGCGTGTGGCTGAGGGTGAAACTGCCGGCCCTGAAGCGGTGTTGGTGGAGATTTCCGGCTCCGCGCGCGCAATCCTCAGCGCCGAGCGTAGCGCGCTCAATTTTCTGCAGACCCTGAGCGGCACCGCAACTGTCTCGGCTCACTACGCTGCACTGGCAAGCGGAAGCCGCACACGCATTCTGGACACGCGCAAGACCTTGCCGGGTCTACGTCAGGCGCAGAAATACGCCGTCAGGGTTGGTGGCTGCGAAAATCACCGGATGGGCTTGTACGACGCGGTGCTGATCAAGGAGAACCACATCGCCGCAGCTGGCTCGATTGGCGCTGCGGTTGCAGCGGCCCGAGCGGGCGGTGACTATCTGGTTGAGGTCGAAGTCGAGTCGCTAGATGAATTCACGCAGGCGTGTGATGCGGGCGCCGACCGCGTGATGCTGGATGAGTTCAGCGAGAGCGATTTGCGTGAAGCGGTCGGCATGGGGCGACCGGTGGAGCTGGAAGTTTCCGGCAGCGTTGACCCCGAGCGGCTGCAGTCCCTGCTCAGCCTGGGCGTGGACTTTATTTCCGTGGGCGCACTGACCAAGCATGTGCGTGCGAGTGACCTGTCGCTACGGGTGCTCGACTAAACGCCCGCTGGAGCAGGGATGGGTCGCTCCAGCGTGCCAGTTTGAGCCGCGTCCCGCGGTCTTCCGATCAGCGGGTTCCCGCAGCCTCTGCGGAGTCCTTGGCCTCGATAAGATCCGCCGGGGGCGGAGCCGCATCACTGGTCGCCTTGAGCCGCTCGACAATGGCATCCAGCGCGCGATCGAACAACGGCACGTCCTCGAGGATCAAGGCAGCACCGCTGCGCAACTCGGATGCCAGGGCGACCACGGTCTTGTCGGCAACCTTGAGACCCTTGCGGTTGACGAACAGATACTTGGCGCTGATGGGACTGATCCAGGACAGCTTGGCCCGTTCCACCCGATCATCCTCACCGCGGAACTCGATCCAGGTGCCGACCTTGATCTCGCGTGCCGCGCGGTAGTACTCATCCTCAGGATGGTCGTCCTGCTCTTCGTCTTCGAATTCCGCCTGCTGCGAAATTTCCTCGACAAAGCTCTCCTCGCGAGCCATGGCTGGTGCGCTGGCGCTGACTGGCGGCTTCTTGATTTCAATCTCGAGCCCGTCCGCGGCCTGAGCGCCGCCTCCGTCGGCTGCAGCCGTTTCAGTTTGTGCCGATTGCAGGCCCGGTTCCTGCAGCATTGCCGTCGCATCCGCACCCGGATCCAGCTGGGCATCGTAGAACTTGCGCAGGTCGGTCAGCAGCAAGTCGATATCGTTGTCGTGATAGGCGACCATCCCCAGACCCTGACGCAGGGCCTTCTCCAACTCGGGAATCAGCGCTCGCAGGCGGTGTCGTTCGGCATCGCTCTTCTTGGGCTCGGCGCTCCACACCAGTTCGTCCGCGATCCGCAACGAGGTTCGCCATTGATGTGACTGCTCACCCTGACGCAGGAT
>JAGRJL010000703.1 GCA_020442775.1 Lysobacterales bacterium
TGCCCGGCGCCTATCGACTGTTCGTGACCGTCCGAGACGGACAGGGGCACGCGGGCTACGCCAACCTGCCGTTTCTGGTGGAGTTGCCCTGACCGGGGTCACGCCGGCAGCCGGATCGGTCACAATCCCCGCCCCACCATTTGATAACCCCCCGCCTGTGAACCCAATCCCCACCGAAGTCACTACCGGCGCCACCGACCTGATCCTGGGCCTGCTGGCGATCGCCTGCATCGTGCGGCTGGCCGGATTGGGCCAGCGCGAGACTTTTCGCTCGCGCCTGTGGATCGCGATATTCGCGCTGCTGACGGTGGCCTCGATGCTGGGGGCGGTGACCCACGGCCTGGATCTTGCCGACGGGCTGCGCAATCTGCTGTGGCAGCCGCTGTATCTGTCGCTGGGGCTAATGCTGGGACTGATCGCGGTGGCAGCGGCGGTCGACAGCCAGGGGCCCGAGCGTGGCCGCCGCTGGTTGTGGCCGGCGGTGGGCCTGGGGCTGGCCTTTTATGCGGTGACCGTCATCGCCAATGGCGCCTTTCTGGTCTTCGTGCTCTACGAAGCGGTCGCGCTGATCTACGCGCTGGTGGTCTATGTCCGCCTGGCGCGGCGGAACGAAGCGGGTGCGCTGCAGCTGGCGGCCGGGATCGCGGTCACCCTGATCGCCGCCGTCATCCAGCAGAGCGACCTCTCCTTCACCCTGATCTGGCCCTTCGATCACAACGGGATCTTCCACCTGGTGCAGATTCCCGGGATCGTGCTGATGGCCGACGGCGTTCGGCGGCGGCTGCGCGCAGGGGCGTCAGCGAGTTGATCGACCTGGCGTCGTCGCCGGCAAACCACGGCCAGGATTCGGCCGTTTTACTGGCTAGACTGAGGCCCTTGAACTGGTCACCGCATGAGCGTCAACGAAAAGGAAGCGCTGGCGCACGACTGAACCTGCAACGGGTCTTCGCTGTTAACCCGATCTGTCCGTCGACCTGGCCAAACTCTCAGCGACGCTGTAGCAGGACCTGGTCGCCAACAACGACGACTTCCGCCGCAATCCCTGGTAGCCATAGACAAGTTTGAGCCGACCGGGGCACGTGGGAGAGTCATCCGGCTCCGGAGAGCCCGCAGCCCGCACTGTCAAGAATTCAACTTCCTTCAGTCCAAGCACGGGCGCGCAGCGCGGAGGAGGTGTTAGCCTCCGTGCGAGATCCAACCAGAGACCCCACAATGACTCAGTTCGCGCGACGCATTGGTTGCTTGCTGGCACTGGCGCTGCTTTGCTCGGCGGCGAGGGCTCAGTGCCCTCCGGGGGATGTTTTGTTCAATACGCAGGCAGAAGTGGACAACTTTGCCGCCACCTTCCCCGATTGCGAGGATGTGCAAGGCGTTCTGGGCATTTTCGGATCGGTCACCGATCTCTCGCCGTTGGCGACGATCCGCTCGGTTGCGGACGCTCTGACGGTGGTGCCGAATGAGCTGACGACTGCGACCTTTGCGGGCCTGCAATCGATCGGCGGAAATGTCCTTGTCGTTGCGCCCGAGTTGTCCAGCCTCAATTTTCCCGCGCTGGTCAGCGTTGACGGCGACGTCGTGGTCACCACCAGCCCCGAGCTCACGAGCTTGACCGCACCGATGCTGACGTCCATCAGCGGGGACTTGTTTTTTGAACTCGCCAGTCTGACCGCACTGAACCTGGCGAATTTGGCATCCGTCGAATCAATCACCACCACCGGCAATTCGCTGACGAGTTTTAGTTTGCCTGCGTTGGTCAGTATCGAAGAATTCGGCGTCTTCAATACCAGTGCACTGGTTTCGATCGACCTCAGGCAAGTGACATCGCTCGACACTTTCGCATTGAGCAACAACGCATCCCTATCCAGCATCGACCTGCGCAATCTGACTTCGGCGGCGCTGATTTTCGTGTCCTCAAACCCGATGCTGGGGACCTGCTGCTTTCTTGCGAGCGCCCTGCAGAGCGCTGATCCGGCGAACGTGACCATCGCCGACAATGCGCCCGGCTGCAGCTCAATTGAAGAGGTACTGCGCATCTGCGTCGCCATGGCGGTGCCGGCCGTCGGTGGCCTGGGATTGCTGATCATTGCCTCGCTACTGGTGTTGCTGGCGCTCCGCTTTCGACTTGGGTACCTGGCGAATTGAGGATCGCGGTCGAGCTTGCTCGCCCGCGGGCTGGTAGGAGATTTGCCAGACAGTCCTGTGGTTAGTGCTCTGACAGGAACATGCGCCGTGGCACTGATCGCGGACCGGCGCTCGATGAGAGCGTCGTTGACGATGCGTCGCGTCGATATAAGGGCGCAAGGCGCACCACCGCGCATGTGCGGAAGCCGCAGTAGAAGATTGGTCAATGATCCGGGCTAGACTGACTGAGCCCTGCATCCGGATTCCTGTGGCCATGATCGTCAACGAAAAGGAAGCCCTGGCACATGATTGCGCCCGTTTGATCCGGGCCGGCTTTGCCGACTACAACGCGCGCTTTCGCGGGATCACCCAGCGGGCGCAGGCGCGCTTCGAGGGGCGCGACTGGGTGGGTGCGCGCGATGACGCGATTGCGCGGATCGATCTGTACGACTGGTCGGTCAGCCAGACTTCGAAGCTTTTGACCGCCAAATTGGGTGAATTTGCCGCTGATCGTGACGTTTGGGCGGAGATCAAGGCGCATTTCACCGAACTGGTGATGACCCTGCTCGATCAGGAGCTGAACAAGACCTTCTTCAACACCCTGACCCGGCGCTTTTTCAAGACCCGCGGGGTGGATCCGGCGATCGAGTTTGTGGCGCTGGACATCGAGCCCACCGACCGGATCACCCATCCGGTCGCACGGCTGTCCTTTGCCGCCACCCAATCCGACAGCGAGCTGTTTGCCCGGG
>JAGRJL010000704.1 GCA_020442775.1 Lysobacterales bacterium
GAAGTTGTCGTCCTTGGCCACGAAATCGGTTTCGCAGTTGACTTCCACCAGAACCGCCTGCGCGCCATCCTGGGCCATCGCGATGCGACCCTCGGCAGCCACCCGGCCCGACTTCTTGTCGGCCTTGGCCAGACCCTGCTTGCGCAGATGCTCGATGGCGGTTTCGACGTCACCACCCACTTCGGTGAGCGCCTTCTTGCATTCCATCATCCCGGCGCCTGAGCGCTCGCGGAGTTCTTTCACCATTCCTGCAGTGATTTGCATGCTTTGCTTAATCCTATGTTCCAAAATCTGTCGCGAAGCGCTGGCTTACTCAGCGGCTTCGGGCTTGGCCTCGACCACCGCTTCAGCGGCTTCGGCGGGCTTGTCAGCCTTCTTCGGCGCAGGCTTCTTCGGGCCCGGCTTGGCACCGCGCGGGGCCGGCCGGCGCTTGTCGGCGGCTTCGCGGGTGATCGGGTTGCCATCGGCGTCCAGTTCGACGAACTCGTCATCCTGCGAGCCACCGACCATCGGCGCCGCAGCCTTGCCTTCGAGCACCGCGTCAGCGGCGGCGCGGGCGTACAGCTGGACCGCGCGGATCGCGTCGTCGTTGCCCGGAATCACGTAGTCCACGCCGGCCGGGTTGTGGTTGGAGTCGACCACCGCAATCACCGGGATGCCGAGCTTGTTGGCTTCCTTGATCGCGATTTCTTCATGACCCACGTCGATCACGAACAGCGCGTCCGGCAGGCCGCCCATGTTCTTGATTCCGCCCAGGCTGCGCTCGAGCTTTTCCATCTCGTGCTGCAGGCCCAGCACTTCGTGCTTGACCAGGCGGTCGAAGCTGCCGTCGGTGCTCTGGGTTTCCAGATCCTTCAGCCGCGCGATCGACTGCTTGACGGTGCGGAAGTTGGTCAGCATGCCGCCCAGCCAGCGATGCGCCACATAGGGCATGCCGCAGCGCTTGGCTTCTTCGATGATGGTGTCGCGGGCCGAACGCTTGGTGCCCACAAACATGATGTTGCTGCGCTTCTGGGCCAGACGGCTGATGAAATTCATCGCGTCGCTGAACAGCGGCAGGGTCTTTTCCAGATTGATGATGTGAATCTTGCCGCGCGCGCCGAAGATGTAGGGCGCCATCCGCGGGTTCCAGTAGCGGGTCTGATGACCAAAGTGGACGCCGGCTTCGAGCATCTGGCGCATGGTGACGTTAGGCATTGCGAATTCCTTGTTACGATCGGGGCGACTGCCCCAGGGGGTTTGGGCCTCCACGCGCCAGCCGCAAAGACTTCGGGCCGTGGCCCGGAGCACCCCTTGCGCCTTTGTGGTGCGTGTGTGTAGTCAGGGTCAGGCGCTACTCGCACTGATCTCCGTGAGTTGTCGCGACAACGCCGCCTGAAAACAAGGTTGCGCGCGAACAAATCTGCGGAATAATAGCGGGCTTCGGAAAGTTAGTTCAAGGGATGACAGCAGAATTCATGGGCGCAACGATCAAGAACGCGGAACAGATGGAAAAAATGCGGGTCGCCGGCAAGCTCGCCGCCGAGGTGCTGGGGATGATCGAGCCCTATGTGCAGCCGGGCGTGACCACCGACGAGCTGGACCGCCGCTGCCATCAATACATCACCGACGTTCAGGGCGGGATCCCCGCGCCGCTCAACTACAAGGGCTTCCCGCGCTCGATCTGTACCTCGGTCAATAACGTGGTTTGCCACGGCATCCCGGGCCCCAAGGTGCTCAAGGCCGGCGACATCCTCAATATTGACGTGACCGTGATCAAGGACGGCTTTCACGGCGACACCAGCCGGATGTTCTACGTGGGCGAGCCCGGCATCCTGGCCAAGCGGCTGTGCACGGTGGCGCAGGACGCGATGTTCAAGGGTATCGAGCTGGTCCGGCCGGGCACTCGCCTGGGCGAGATCGGCAAGGTGATCCAGCGTCACGTGGAGGCCCAGGGCTTCTCGGTGGTACGCGACTACTGCGGACACGGCATCGGCGAGGTCTTTCACGAAGATCCTCAGGTACTGCACTACTACGACCCCAAGCGCGGCATGGGTCTGGAGCTGGCACCGGGGATGACCTTCACCATCGAACCGATGGTCAACGCCGGCGGCTATCAGGTACGCCTGCTGCCGGACGGCTGGACCGTGGTGACCAAGGACCGCGCCTTGTCGGCGCAGTGGGAGCACACCATTGCGGTCACCGACACCGGCTTTGAAGTGCTGACCCGACGCCCGGAAGAAGACTGGTAGGTCGGCCCCGACCGACTGACCGAACACCGATGTCGGCGCCCGCGACCGCGCAAAACAACGCCAGAGAGCGCTTGCCGCTCAATGAATTGCGTGAGTTCGTGGCCCGGCTGCGCGCCGATCTGGCCGCCTTCGACAGCGACTTTGCGCTGCAGTTTGCGCTGGGCCGTCGGGTTCCCACGATTCTCGCCGATCGCGCGCGGCTGGCCAGGCTGGCGCTGCGCAGCCTGTGGTTCGCCTGTGTCGGTTCGGATTCGCCCTACGGACTGGTCGCCACCGGCGGCTTTGGTCGCGGCGAACTCTATCCGCATTCCGATATCGACCTGCTGATACTGACCCCGCATCCGGCACCGGAGGTCTTGCCCGACCGGATTCAGACCTTCCTGGCCGCGGTCTGGGATCTGCGCTATCGGGTCGGTCACAGCGTGCGCAGCACTCCGCAGCTGCTGGAGGACGCCAAGGCCGACGTGATTCTGGCCACTTCGCTGATGGAATCGCGGCTGATCACCGGCGATCAGCACCGCTGGCGCGAGCTGTCGCCGATCCTGAGCAGCGGCGGCGGCTGGGCCCCGGAAGCCTATCTGGCGGCCAAGCTGGCCGAGCAGCGGGAGCGCCATCAGCGCTATCAGGACAC
>JAGRJL010000066.1 GCA_020442775.1 Lysobacterales bacterium
CTGGACGGCACCACCGGACAAAACGCGATCAATCAGGCCAGGCAATTCCATCAGGCGATGGGCGTAACCGGTCTGGTGATCACCAAGCTGGACGGCTCCGCCAAGGGCGGCGTGATCTTCGCACTGGCGCGGGAATTCCAGCTGCCGATCCGCTATATCGGAGTGGGCGAGAAGCTGGAGGATTTGCGGGTCTTTGATCCACAGGACTTTATCGACGCGTTGCTGCCGGAGCGAAACACCGAGTCCGAGGAGTAGCCCCGGGTGAGCGCGGGCCGCCCACGTTGGTATCGACGCTGGTGGCTTTGGCTGCTCCTTGTGCTGCTGGCCCTGCCGGCGCTACTCGCGGCGATTCTGCTCGACCCCGCCAGCATTGAGCGCACCCTGAAGCAGCTGGCCCGGGAGAACTATGGACTGGAACTCAGGATTGAAGGCCAGGTTGCCCTCACCGTTTTCCCCCGCCCCCGACTCGCGCTGACGCAGGTGCGGCTCAGCGATGGCGCATCGCGCGGACTGGCCCGAATGGAACGGCTGGAGGTGGATCTGCCCTGGCGCAGCCTGTGGACATCTCCGCCGCCGTTGGGGCGGATCTGGGTTTCCGATGCGACCATCATGCAGGGCCCCGGGCTGGACGACTGGCTGGCCCAGTTCACCACCGGTCCACCGGCTCCCGCGCTGCATTGGCCGGTGCTCGAAGACGGCATCAGCGCGCGGCGCATCCGCTTTCTCGCGTCAACTACGGCAGCGGCGCAAAAACCCGATAGCGCGGACCTCCTGATCGCAGAGGAGCCCACCATTGTCGAGATCGAGGCTCTGGATCTGGATCCGCTGTATCCGGGAGCCCAGGCCAGGATCGATCTGGTCGTACTGGCGGAGGGATACCGGCTGGGACTAGAGCTTGGGGGACAGGCTGAGGAAGCTGGCGGCGCGCTGCGTCTGGCTCAGACGCGATTCGATCTGACTTTCGGTCCCAGCGGCGATCAGGATGACGCCGTTTCCGCACAGGGCGAGGGCGAGCTCTCGCTGCTGCCGGCCGGCGGCGGACGCGGCACGCTCAAACTGACGGTCAGCGATCCGCGTTGGCTGGGTGAGCAGGCAGGACTGGCGCTGCGAGCCCCGCTCTCGGTTCAAATCGATCTCAGCGGCGAATTCGACCATCTCACCGACGCGGCCCTGACCCTGAACAGCGCAGAGCTGGACCTGAGCGGGACCTGGCCGTTGGGCCCGGACTCACCGTCGCGGCAGGCACAGCTGCAGGGGGATTACCGGGGCACCGACGGGGTGCAGGTCAAGGGGCTGGTGATCGAGCGACTGCCAGCAGAGCCTTCCGGTGAGTGATTCCTTCAGCGACGCGCTGCTGGCCTGGCATGACCAGCACGGGCGACACGATCTGCCCTGGCAGCACCCACGTGAGCCCTACCGTGTCTGGCTCTCGGAAATCATGCTGCAGCAGACTCAGGTTCGGACGGTGATCCCGTATTTCCAGCGCTTTCTGCACCGATTCCCGAAGCTGCCGGCGCTCGCCGAGGCACCGCTGGATGAGGTTCTGGCGCACTGGGCCGGGCTGGGCTACTACTCTCGCGCCCGCAACCTGCATCGCTGCGCGCAGCTTTGCGTGAGCCAGCACGGCGGTACGCTGCCTAACGATCAGGCGCTGCTGGAAGCGCTCCCCGGAATAGGACGCTCAACCGCCGCCGCGATACGGGCACAGGCCTATGGCGAAGCGGCCGCCATTCTCGACGGCAACGTCAAGCGGGTGCTCAGCCGTTACCACGGAATCGAGCAGTGGCCCGGCCTGCCCGCAGTCACCGCCAGGCTATGGGAACTGGCCGAGCGACATACGCCCAGGCACCGCGTGGCCGACTACACCCAGGCGATCATGGACCTGGGCGCGGGCGTTTGCCGTCGCAGTCGCCCGACCTGCGGTGATTGCCCGGTGACCGAGAATTGTCAGGCGCGGATCCAGGGACGTCAGGCAGACTGGCCCGCACGCGCACCCAGGCGCAATCGCCC
>JAGRJL010000705.1 GCA_020442775.1 Lysobacterales bacterium
GCACGAGCATCTGTTGGAACGTGATGAGTGCTTGCCAGTTCTCGGCGAGCGTGCCTTCGTAGATGGAGCGAAAGATGCGTCCGTACATCACTCATCCTCCGGTTTTTGCCATTCGGTCCCAAGCCACTTGAGACGAGCAACACGAAAATAGTCGATGCCGGGAAGCAGAACGATTTCGGGGATATTGCGTGGATCTCGGTCGATCAACACAGTTGCTCGGCGACCGTCCGAGTCAATTAGGGCGAGAAGGCCGAATTCCGATTTGACGGCAGAAATGAGGTAGGGAGTCATTTCGCACCTCCGTCTACCGGGGCGTACGGGCGCTCAGCGACCCTTGCTGCGATGTACTCTGCGACTTCTGATTCCAACCAGGCGGAGCAGCCCGACCCGGGGTGAGAAGTCAGGTTGGTTCTCAATTTAACTGGCGCTGGAAAACCGCCACTACCAATCGCCCGGTACAGACTGCTCCGCGACATTCCAGTTCTGGACAACACCTCTGGTAGGCGCAGCAGTCGCTCGCTGAAATCGTGAGGCTCCCGTGCTTTCACGAGTCTGATGAGCGGCGTATTCCGGGAGACCGGTTGCTCACTCGTTTCGCAGCCGACCGCACCCGAGATGTTTGAAGCGGATTCACTTGGGTACCGGGCCCCAAGATCAAATATCAGTTGACGGAACCCTTCCGGGTCTGCTCGGAGCAATCGGTCGATAACAGCCCTAATCTCGGGCTGCACCATTTTCGCATTGAGACGAACTGAGCCGTGCCGCGGCGCCTGCGGGGCGCGGAGCTCTGAGCTCTCAGCAGCTGAGTTTGCGCGCAACTCCTGGTTTGAGTGAGCTGACGACGAAGAACTCTGACGGGGGTTGGGTTGTGTTTTTTGGTGAGACATGATCGGCCATCCTTGGCGGCGTTGAGACCAGTGGGGACGGCTAGATCAGTCTATGTACTAATAGGATTGCTGCAACTAGGTTTCCTAAACGGCCAAAGTCAGCGGCCCATTCGTCGGTCATTACCCCTTGGCAGGTGGCTCAAGCCTCACGATGTGGTCGTACAGTTTGTCGAGTAGTTCATGACAGAGTTCAAGGGAGTCCGGCTTGAATCGGTGCAAGGTTGCGGCGCGCGCCACAGAGACATGAAGGTCTGCAGCAAGCTCCACGACTCGGCTGTACTTTGGAAGGCCGGGCAAATCCCCCCCGACCATTGACCGTATCCATCGAACGGCCGATTCGGCCCGACAGAAGCCTTTTCGAACGACCGATAGCCGCGGAACGGTTCGCGCCTTCTGCGGCTTCGAGGCGAGATCAAACTGATTTCCGAGCATTCGACGGAAGTCGCGCGTTGCCTTGCCATCGTCGTTTGGCATGTACTTGGCGAGTAGCGCCACAACTTCCCCCCGCTTCAGCAAAGTTTTTGCCCCGTTCCCATTAATCTTTGCAAGGACAGCTTCAGCGGAGATCGGCGGCTTGCCATACTTCGTTGCATTGTTCTTCTTCATTGCTAGACCCTAGTCCGCAACCGATCCAAAAAATCCGCCCAGTCCTGCATCATCTTGCGGCGGTGCTCCAGGTACTGGGCCTTGTTGTAGGTGCCGCGGATCTTGTCTGGATCGCCATGGGCAAGTTGGCGCTCAACCCAATCTGACTCGTAGCCGAGTTCATTCAGCGCGGTGGATATCAGGTGCCTGAATCCGTGTGCGGTCTGCTTTCCGCGGTAGCCCAGTCGCTTCAGGAGCATGTTCACCGCACCGTCGCTGAGCGGCTTCAGGGGATCATTGCGTCCGATGAATACATGCTCGAAGGTGCCGGTCAGGGAATGGATCTCGCGGAGCATGGTGACCGCCTGGCGCGGCAGGGGGGTGAGGTGCGCGTAGCCGCGTTTCATGCCCTCACGGCCCTTGGCAATCGTCCACAGCGCCCCGTCCAGATCGATCTCGTCCCATCGCACCGTTCTGGTCACTCCGGGGCGGTTGGCGGTCCACAGCGACAGCTTCGCGGCTCCTTTGACCAGCGGGGATGCATCAAATGCGTCGAGCTTGCGGAGCAGTAGTGGGAGTTCATCAAGGGTCAGATGTGGATAGTTGGTTCCGCTGGATGCCGGGAGTACCAGGGCTCGCAGATCGCGCACTGGGTCCGTTTCCACCCACCCATTCGCTCGTGCATAGGAGAAGATTGATGCGAGCCACTGGCGCGCCTTCTTGGCGACGTCTGGCGCACCGCGCTGTTCGAGTTGGCGGGTCAGATTGGCCAGCTCTTTTGTGGAGATGGCTGACAACGGACGCTTGCCCAGCGCCGGCAGGAGGTCCTTATCCAGGTATTCACGGACCTGATTGGCGGTCGATCGAGCCCATGCCTTGCTGCGGAACTCGTACCAGGCTTCGGCGGCGCCAGAAAAGCTGCTGGCCGCCTTGGCATTGCGGTCAATCTTCTGCTGCAGCCGTTCCTCGCGAGGATCTATGCCAGTAGCAACCAGATCACGCATCCGGGTTGCTTCCGCTTCCGCCTCCCGGAGCGTCAGCGCCGGGTAGGGGCGGCCGAGCGAGATCTCCTGCTCCTTGCCCGCATACGAATAGCGCAGGCGCCAGTACTTGGCGCCGTCCGGCATGACGATCAGGGTGAGGCCGCGGCCGCCGGAAAGCTTGTACTTCCTGGCGCGGGGCTTGGCGTTCCTGATCGCGAGGTCGGTCAGCTTGCCCATTCGGGGTAATTGCCTGTCGAGGAAACCCTGGCGTGGCGCGGGCTTCTGGCCGCCAAAGCAAACTTCGAACAGGAATTTCGGGGTAAAACCTATTCGGAGAAATCTTTACCCCGGAAATTACCCCGAATTTTCCTGGGCTGCAATGGGACGCCCTGGAACCCGCAGGCACAAAAAACCCCGCTGGAATGCGGGGTTAGGTGTGGGGTTGGGTTCTGGTGGGAAC
>JAGRJL010000706.1:0-422 GCA_020442775.1 Lysobacterales bacterium
TGCTTGAGGCGTTCGGAGAGCACGTGGATCGCCTTGTTGATCACCCAGCGATCAATATGCGGCATCAGTCCGTGGTGTTCGGCGACCTGGAGGAAATTGCCAGGCGGAATTTCGCCCTTGGGGCTCTGCAGCCGCAGCAGGATCTCGTAGTGCTCGCCCTCCGCGCCCTGCAGGCTGACCATCGGCTGGTAGAAAAGCACGAAGCCATCCTTGGTCAGCGCATCCTTGAGCAGGCTCAGCCAGTGCTGGTCCCGTTCGGCCTGCGCCTTGTCGCTGGCCCCGGGGTCGAAAACGGTGACCTTGTTGCCGCCCTCTTCGCTGCTGGTGCGGGCGGCTTCGGCGGCTCGTTCCAGCACGTCCTGGACGTTGCTCATCTTCTCGGTGAGCAGGCAGACACCCACGCTGGCGGTCATGCTGATGGA
>JAGRJL010000706.1:523-2479 GCA_020442775.1 Lysobacterales bacterium
GTGGTCGGAGAAGCGTGCGAGCACGTCATGCGATCCGATCAGGGTCTTCAGGCGGGCGCCCACATCGGCGAGCAACACATCGGCACCACCAACGCCAATGTTGTCCAGGGTGTGTCGGTAATTATCGAGTTCCAGATAGATCAGCGCCTGATCGACCTTGCCGGTCACCGCTGTCCCCACGCCACGCTCAAGTTCGGTGAGGAAGTGCTGGCGATTGAACAGGCCGGTTACCAGATCCTGACGCTTGAGGGTGTCGAGCTGTTCAGCCACCTTGGCGTCGACGGTCTGCTGGCGGAACACGATCTGGGTGCAGGGTTCGCCGTCAATGCTGGCCTCGGACAGCTCGAGGGTCGCATCGAAAGTGTCGCCCTCCGGCGTTTGTGCCTTTACGCTCATGCGCTCGGGCGGTTTCTCTCCCTTGCTGATGTCCTTGAGCACATTCTTGAATGAGGCTGCGTCGTCACCGGCGATCAGCTCCAGCAGCGGGGTCCCCTCGATCTCCTCGAAGTCCTGGAAGCCAAAGATCTCAAGGTATGCACGATTGGCATAAACATGCATGCCTTCGTGGACATAGGCGATGGGGTCGCGGGAACTGTCCAGCAGCGAGTGGCAGCGGCGCTCCGACTCGCGCAGCGAGGCCTCCATCCGGCGCAGGCTGCGGCGCGCGTTCAGGTTTTCGAATTCGCGCTTGACCACGCCTTGCAGGTGGTCGGCAACGGTGCGGATAGCCAGATCGCGGGCGCCCTGGCGAAGCGCTTCCAGGGCCACCTCCTGAGTCAAAGAGTCCACCAGCTGGACAATCGGCAGATCCTTGCCGGACTTTCCGACCAGATCGGCAATTGCGGCCAGATCTATGCCCTTGGGCTTGGGGGTGATCAGAATCAGGTCGAGAGACTGCGCTTCCAGCGCCTTCTGGGCCTCCTCGGCCTGGGTGGCGCGCGAAGGACGCACTGCCAGCCCGCCATTGCGGATGACGCTGATGACATGTTCTGCATCTTCTACGGAGTCCTCGATCAGGAGGACTCGAATGATGTTCTCGGCCTTGGCCATTCTTTGATTGACGTCCTGGTCTGCGTTGGCGCGGCGCGCGAGGGAATGGCAATCCGTAGCGTTATTCCGTCAGCGACGGAATCAGGCTCAGCTCGATACTGCCAATTTGCGTCTGCTTTGTCTCGAAAAAGGAAAAATTTGACGCATTGTAGCCTCTCCACTTGAACTGCAAAGAGTTTTTCTTGACGAATCCGGAAACGCGCAATGGTCGGCCCCAGTGCCATCGGCCGGGCCGGTGCCGGCGCTGCTGGTGCCGGCGCACCGCTCAGGCGAGGACTTGTTTGGAGTGATGGCCGGGGGTTTCCCGCGCCAAACGCGGCACCAGATAGCCGGGCAGCCGCCGCCGCAGTTCCTCGATCAGCACAAGGCCCTGGCGATCGCTGGTCAGGAAGTGACTGGCCCCGGCGACCCGATCGAGCAGATGCAGGTAGTAGGGAATGACCCCGGCTTCGTGCAGCCGCTCGCTCAGTTCCTGCAGCGCATCGGCGTCGTCGTTGATCCCCGCCAGCAGCACTGCCTGGTTGAGCAACTGAACCCCGCTGTCGCGCAGGCGCTGACAGGCGGAAGCGACCTGGTGGTCGATCTCCTGCGGGTGATTGGCGTGTACCACCATGGTGACCGGCCAGGGCAGCGACTGCAGCCACTGGCCGAGCGGCTCGTCCACCCGGTCTGGCAGGACGATTGGCCAGCGGGTATGCAGGCGCAGCCGTCGCAGATGCGCGATGGGACTGAGCCGGTCGCTGAGCCGGCGCAGTTTCTCGGTACTCAGCGAGAGCGGATCGCCGCCACTGAGGATCACCTCGGAAATGCTGGGGTCGGCGGCGATGGCAGCAGCGCTGTCGGCCCAATCGTTCTTCGCGGCTGCCGCTTCGGCGTAGGGGAAATGGCGCCGGAAACAGTAGCGGC
>JAGRJL010000707.1 GCA_020442775.1 Lysobacterales bacterium
GTGACGTCTCCGGTGCGCTACAGCGCCCGGGTCGATCCGCCATGGTCTCTGCATGCCTGGCGAAAACTGGCCAGACACGCGCTGTTGGCGCAAGTAGCGCCGGCTTCCATCGACTGGATCGCTGGTGCCCAGCAAACCCTGCTGCCCGCGGAGGAGCTGTCAGGCGCCCCAGCGCGAACAGATTCGATCAAAGTCACTCAGGAATTTCTGGATCTTGCAGCTGCGGTTCTCTGCCATCGTGATCCGACTCGGCACGGCCTGCTCTATCAGATTCTTTGGCGGGTCAGAGAACACGGCAGCAGACTGCTGGGGCGCGCGACCGACCCGCAGATACACACCGCGCGGGTGCTGCAGAAGGCGGTGCATCGGGACTGCCACAAGATGAAGGCTTTCGTCCGCTTTCGTCAGCTGGGCGGCAGCGAGAACGACTTCCTTGCATGGTTCGAGCCGCAATCAGACATCGTCGACCGGGTCGCGCCCTTTTTTCAGCGCCGCTTCACCGGGATGAACTGGACCATCCTTACGCCTTACCGCAGCGTTGCCTGGGATGGGCAGCGGCTGCGCTTCGGTCAGGGCGCGCAACGTGGCGACGCGCCGGCAGAGGATGCCAACGAGCGGCTGTGGCGCACCTACTACCGGCACATCTTCAATCCGGCACGGGCCAATCCGAAAACGATGCAGCAGGAGATGCCGCGGCAGTACTGGAAGAACCTGCCCGAGGCGGGCCTGATACCGGAGCTGCTCAATCAGTCGGTTGCCGCGGTCGATGAAATGATCGAGCGCGAGCCGCAGTTGCCCAGACGGCGAATTCCGAACCGACGCAAGTGACCGGCCCGTCGCGGGCCGGTCGTGTTGCGCACAGTTACCGTCAGCGGCGCCTGGTCGATTCCAGATAGCGGAAGAATTCCGACTGCGAATCGATCATCAAGGTGGTGTTGTCACCCATCGTGCGGTAGGTCTCCAGCGTCCGCATGAAGGCATAGAACTCGGGGTCACCACCGAAAGCATCGCCGTAGATTTTGGTGGCCTCGGCGTCCGCCTTGCCGCGGATCTCTGCCGCCTTGCGCTGGGCCTCCGAATTGATGGTGCGCAATTCGCGCTCCATCTGGCCGAGGATCTCCTGACTCTTGCCCTGCCCCTCCGAACGGAAGCGCTCGGCAATACTTTGACGTTCGGAGATCATCCGGGTTTCCACCTGGCGACGCACGCTGTCGATATAGTTGATGCGCTTGATCCGCACGTCGGCCAGCTCAATGCCGAGCTGATCGACCCGACTGGCGGCGGCCGCCAGCATTTCCTGCTCGAGCCGCTCGCGGCCCTTCTTTGGTTTGACCAGTTCAACGTCTTCGCGCACCACCGCGTCTTCGTCGAGATCCTTGACGTCCACCTTCCAGTCCCGCGAGCGCACGATCTCTTCCAGATCGGTGCCGGAGACGATGTCGCGCACGGTGGAATCGATGATGTCGTCCAGCCGGGTTCGGGCGCCCTGTTCGTCACGCACCGAACGCAGGAACTGCAGTGGATCCTTGATCCGCCAGCGCGCAGTGGTGTCGACCACCACGAATTCGCGGCCCAGCGTGGGGATCTGACTGACGTCGCCGTCCCAGTCCAGCAATCGCTTGTCGTAGCGGCGGACCTCCTGAATGAACGGGGTTTTCCAGTGCAGGCCCGGCTCACTGACCACATCGCCCACTGGTTCGCCAAACTGCACGATGATCCCCTGCTCGGCCTGGTCGATCACATAGGCGGCGCTGCTGAGGATGACCGCCAGAACCAGTCCGAGGATCGCAATTACGGGTATCAGTCTCATGATTACTCTCCCTCTCTGGCCGGCGGCGTCGCATCACGCAGATTGAGCAAGGGCAGTGGCGGCACCTGCCCCTTCTGTACCACCACCACCGACCCCACCTTGG
>JAGRJL010000067.1 GCA_020442775.1 Lysobacterales bacterium
TGCACGATGCGGATGCAGCCGCGCGACTGCGCGATCCAGCCGCGCCGCTGGAACTCCTGCAGCTGCCGGGAGATCACCTCGCGGGCGGTGCCCAACTCGGTGGCCAGCTGGTGATGGGTGGCCTCGATTTCGTCGCTGTCGGCGGCCAGCCGGATCAACCGCTCGGCCAGACGCACATCGATGCGGCCAAAGGCGACGTCATCGACCACCCGGATCAGATCGGCGATCCGCCGGGTGTAGGCGCTGAACACGAAGTTGCGGAAGGTTCGCGAGCGCGCGATCAGCTCATCGAAAGTGGCATGCGGGATCGCCACCGCGGTCACCTCGCCATCGGCATAGCCCTCGGCGGCATGGGCTTCCTCGGCGAGCAGGAAGGCGTTGGTCAGGACGCAGCTTTGTCCGGCCTCTACCCGATAGAGCACGATCTCTCGCCCGCTTTCCGAACACTGCTGTACCCGCACGCTGCCTTCGAGCAACAGCAGCAGTTTGTCCGGGACCTGTCCAGGGCCGAACACCAGCTTGCCGCGCGGGAAATGCAAAAGCGCACTGTGATCGACCAGCGTCTGCTTGATCTCTGCCGGCAACCGGGACAGCCCGGGGAAGCGGTCGATCCAGGGTGGTGGGTTCTCGCTGCCGCCGCTGTTGGCGCTGCCGGTGCTCATCCGGGTGAAGCTAGCGCCCGTACGGTGATCGACGCAAGGGCTTTCCTGATCTCGATTGCTGGGCCACAGTAGCGCTGAGGGTTCGACTCGCAGGTGGAAGATGCGTCTGTTGGGAACACTGGTTTTGTTGCCGTTGCTGCTGGTGAGCATCGAAGGTTGGTCGGCGGCTCCAGGCGATGAAGAGTCTTGTGGAGTGATGGTCGGTGCGGAGGAAGTAGAAACCGTCTGGTTGCCGTCTCTGCGGGTCATTGAATCAGGCAAACGGCGAAAACCGTTCAAGTTGCCCAGCAATGCACCCGCGGGCGTACGTGCCATCTTCTGCGAGCGACAATCGCTGGTCCCTCGCGTCACTGATGTCAAGGTTCTGGCCGCTGGCCTTGTGCTGTTTCTCATGGCGGATGAACGCAACGCGGTCCTGGAGGTTGCTCGCGGCCAGGTCCAATACCGGAATCTAGGGGGTGAGTTCAGCGACAAGGAGATTGCTGAAATCGGCATGGTCATCGACCAGGCGCAGCTGGTCTTCAATCAGCTGTGGCAGCAGGAAGAGCTGTCCGAGCAGCCGCTGCCCAAGACCGCGGAAGAGGCGCTGTCCCGAGTCGAGGAGCTGGATCCCACCGACTTTGCCGGGATGGTAGAGCTGCTCACGCCTTTTGCTGACCAGGACAACGGTGACCTCGAAAACAGTCTGGCCTTTGCCCGGATGAATCTGGCGATTGAGGGCAGACGGCCTGAGCAGATCGAGCCGGCTGATATCGAACCGGTGATCGACCTGGCGCAGCGCGCAATAGCGCACGGCAACGCCGGCGGCTACAACATTCTGTACATGATCTACGGTAACGGCTTTGGGGTCGCAGATGACCAGCAGCTGGCGGCGGACTACTTGCGCCGCGGCGCCGCCGCGGGCGATCGCAGCTCCAGGCTGAACCTGGCGATTTCGCTGTGGGAGGGAACCTCGGTGATTGCGCGCGATCGCGACGCCGCCTGCCCGCTGCTGCTCGAACTGGGAAAGGATCCAGACGTCTAGCCGATCACTGCCTATTACCTGGGTCTGGCCACCTACCGCGGCGACTGCGGGCTGGAGGCGGATCCGGTCAGTGGACTGGAACTGATCGAGATTGCCGCCGGTCACGAAGTTCGCGATGCCCAGCGCACCTTCGCCCGCAGCCTGGAGTTTGGCTGGGGCCAGCCGGCGGATCTGCGCGCGGCGCTGGACTGGTACCAACGGGCGGCAGATCTGGGCGACGGCCATTCGCTTTGGCGGATCGGCATGAGCTACGTCAATGCCGAGTACCGTGAGCCAGACGCCAGGGCCGCGGTGGGTTACTTCGAGCGGTCGACGGACGCCGAAAACCCCAACGGCATGATCTCGCTGGCGGTGATGTATGTCACCGGGGACGGGGTGGAGCTGGACTACCAGCGCGCGCGTGAGCTCTACGAGCAGGCCGCGGCCCTGGGTGAGTCGCACGCCTTTCGCGAACTCTCGACCATGTACTTGAAGGGCGAGGGTGTGGAAGTGGATCTGGTCCGGGCCCGCTTGCTCTATCTGCAGTCGGTGGCGCTGGGCAGTGAGCCGGTTGCGGCGGTGGAGCAGGTTTTGAACGAGAACATGAGCGAGGCGCAAATGGCAGAATCCGACCGCGCTTTCACACAATGGCAGCAGCAGCGCGAGCAGCCTTGATCCCTTGGAGGAGCAGCACCTTGCAGCCAGTCTTTCAATGGAGTCGACTGAGCGAGCTCGGCGGCACCCAGTTTCATCAGATCATCGCCGCTCGCGAGGCGGTATTCGTGGTCGAACAGAATTGCCCCTATCAAGATGCCGATCACCACGACGACCTCAGCTGGCACTTGAGCATGCACATCGACGGTGAGCTTGCTGCCTACCTGCGCATCGTCGACCCAGGCCACAAGTATCCCGAGCCCTCAATCGGGCGGGTTCTCACTACCGCACCCTTCCGCGGCCGCGGACTGGGGCAGCGGCTGATGGCCGAGGCCATCGATGGCGCGCAGACCCACTATCCGGGCCAGCCGATCCGGATCAGTGCCCAGGTCTATCTGCTTGATTTTTATCGCAGTTTCGGTTTTCAGGTGGTGGGTGAGGTCTATCTGGAGGACGGCATCGAGCACCAGGAGATGCTGCGGGCGGGAGCCTGATTCATATAGCGCCCAAAAGCGACTCGAACCGATTGCGGGTCCTCGCCCCGAGCGAAGTGGCATGTCGCCGGCTAGAGCTGCCGACCAATCGCGACGGAAATTTCCCATTGATTCGTTAATCTGTGTAGCGGAGCATCCTCGCCGTCGCGGCGCGGCCGCCGCACGGCGCAGCGCTGAGCTACGCTGCTCGACTCGGACCGTTCGCCTGGCGGACCGATCACCTGAACGCAGGAAGCCTGATGCTGAACCGAACCATCGGCCGCGCGGCCGCCAGTTTTGTCCTGGCGCTGAGCTTGTCCAGCTGCAGCGTTGCGCCTGACCGCACGGCGATAGAGCCGCCGCTGCCGGCGCAGTTCGCGCTGGCCGGCGAGACGGCTGCGCCGGACCTTTGGTGGCAGGCCTTTGCCGATCAGGAACTGGATAACTGGCAGGCGGTAGCGCTGGCCGACAACCCCGGGGTGCAGATCATCGCCGCCCGTTGGCGCGCCGCGCAGGCGGTCGCCCGGGGTAGTGCGGCCGGGCTGATTCCCAGTCTGTCGGCCTCGATCGGCCAGACCCGCAGCGGTGGTGACCAGCCGCATACCGAGCTGTCCAGCGGCGGTTTGAGCGCCGCCTACGAGCTGGATCTTTGGGGTCGGATTCGCGCCGGGCGCGACGCCAGTCGGCTGCAGGCGGCCGCGGCCGCGCGGGAGCTGGCGGCGGCGCGGATCAATCTGAGCGCCAGCGTGGCGCAGCTGTGGTACCAGATCGGCAGCACTGCCGAACGGGCGCGATTGATCGACGCCGAGCGGCTCGCCTATGAGCGCATCCTGCAGCTGGTGGAAACCCGCTATCGCAACGGGCAGGCGCCTGCCAGCGACGTGCTGCGTCAGCGCCAGCTGGTGGAATCGACCCGCTCGCTGGGCGCCGCCACTGCGGCCGAACTGGCGCTGCGCCGACATGCGCTGGCCGAACTGCTGGGAAGGCCTGCGGACACGGTTGAACTTCGGGGCGGTCTGCTGACGACCTTGGCGGGACTTCCCCAAACCGGAGTGCCTGCGGCGGTGATTCAGCGCCGCCCCGACGTGCAGCAGGCCTGGCTCCAGCTGCATGCCGCCGACCGTCAGGTAGCCGCGGCGATTGCCAACCGCTTTCCGCAGCTGAATCTGAGCGGCAGCTATCTAAGCAACGACGGCGGCAGCGCAAGCCTGTTCGACAACTGGCTGAGCACGCTGGTCGCCAGTCTGGTTGGGCCGGTGGTGGACGGCGGCGCCCGCCGCGCGGAAGTTGCGCGTACCCGTGCGGTCCGCGATCAGCGCATCGCCGAATATCGCGCAGCGGTGCTGGCCGCCTTTCGCCAAGTCGCTGATGCGCTGGCGCAGGAGCAGCAGCTGAAGATTCGGGTCGCCAGCCTGGCCGAGCAGCTGCGCCTGTCCGATCAGGTGGTCGATCGGCTGGAGCGCCAGCTGCGCAACGGCAGCAACAGCTATCTCAGTCTGCTGGACGCGCAAATCACCAACAGCGGGCTGCGCCGCGAGGTGATTGCAGTGGGCCAGCTGCGCACCGAACAACGAATCAATCTGTATGCCGCGCTGGCCGGGCCGCTAACCACCGATGGCGCAAGCGGCCAGGGGTCGGACCCGCTCGCCGCACAAGTCATGGACGCTCAACAATGAATGCAATGGACTCGAACCGGAAGATGTTCGCGGCGATCATCGTCGCCGTTCTGGTTGCAGCGGTGATCATCGGACGGATCCTGATCGCGACCGCGCCCAAGGCGCAGCGCCAGCCCGGTGAACGGCAGGCGCGGCTGGTCGAGGTGGCGACCATGGCGCCCAGCGACGAGCGGGTAAAGATCGCCGCCTACGGTCAGGTTGAGGCCTCGCAGCGGATCAATCTGGCGGCGCAGGTGGCGGGAAGGGTGATCTCGCTGTCACCCCGCTTCATCCCGGGCCAGCGGGTGCGCGCCGGCGAAGTGCTGCTGCAGATCGATCCGGCCGACTATCAGGTGGCGCTGGACAACGCGCAGGCGGCGCTGGCCTCGGCGCAGGCGGCGCTGAGTCAGGAGCGCGGCAGTCAGGCGGTCGCGCGCGGTGATTTCGAGGCGCTGAAGCTGGAGGTGGACGCCGACGAGCGCGCACTGATGCTGCGCGAGCCGCAGCTGCGTGCGGCCGAGGCTAATCTGCGCTCGGCCGAGGCTGCCGTGGCGCAGGCCAAGCTGAATCTGGAGCGCTGCAGCCTGCGCGCGCCGCTGGATGCGCTGGTGCTGTCGCGAACGGTGGGGGTCGGCGCGCAGGTCAGCGGCGCCAACATGGCGCTGGCCGAGCTGGCTGCGGCCAGTCCGTTCTGGGTGATGCTGCTGGTGCCGGTCGATGAACTGCGCTGGGTGGAGCTGCCGGATGCCCAGGGCGCGCCGGGCTCGAGCGTGGAACTGCGCGATGTCAGTCAGCCCAAGGCGTCGCCGTGGCGCGGGCAGGTGATCCAGCTGCTTGATGCGGTGGAGGAGCAGGGGCGGCGCGCGCGGCTGCTGGTCGAGGTCGATCCGCAATCGGCGGCTGACGGCGGCGCGCTGCTGCTCGGCAGCTATGTGCAGGCACAGATCATTGGCCGTCAGCTGCGGCAGGTATACCGTCTTGATCCGGCCTGGCTGGACGACGATCGGGTGTGGACGGTGCGCGATGGCCGACTGCTCGGGGTGCGGGTGGAAGTCCTCCACCGCAGCGAGTCCACCGTGCTGGCGCGAGCCGAGTTCGCAGACGCCGAGCAGGTGGTCAGCAGCCTGCTCAACAGCGCAGTGGAAGGGATGAGGGTACGTACCGCTGATCAGCCCGTCGGCGCCGCAACGGAAGCTGCCGGAGCCGGCCAATGAGCCAGCCCAGCCGCGGCGTGATCGCCTGGATGACCCGCAATGGGGTCACCGCCAATCTGCTGATGGTGGTGCTGATGGTGGGCGGCTTCGTGGCCAGCCTGCAGATCAAGAAGGAGGTGTTTCCGGAATTCTCGCTCGATATTGTTGCGGTCAGCGTGGCCTATCCCGGGGCCAGTCCGGAGGATGTGGAGCAGGGCATCGTGCTGGTGGTCGAGGAGGCGCTGCAGGGCATCGACGGGATCGAGGAGATCACCTCCACAGCCAGCGAGGGGCGCGCGCAGATCAACGCCGAACTCACTGCCAAAGCCGATCCGAACACGGTGTTCCAGGACATTCAGCAGGCGGTGTCGCGGATTAACACTTTCCCGCAGGAAGCCGAGCAGCCCAACATTGCGCTGGCCAAGCGCACCCGCAGCGTGCTCACCCTGCTGCTCTACGGCAACACCAGCGAACTGGTGCTCAATCAGCTGGCCGAGCGCACCCGCGATCAGCTGCTCAATGCGCCGGGGATCACCCAGGTGGAGTTGCAGGGTACCCGCGCCTACCGAATCCACGTCGACATTCCCACTGCCCGGCTGCAGGCGCACGGCCTGACCCTGCGTCAGGTCGCCGATCGTCTGGGCAGCACCGCGATCGACGCCAGCGGCGGCAGCCTGGAGACTCGCGGCGGCGAGATTCTGGTACGGGTGGCCGAACGGCGTGACTGGGCCCGCGAATTCGCTGCGATCCCGATCATCACCAGCCCCGACGGCTCGGTGGTGCGGCTGGGCGAGATTGCCAGCGTGCGCGAGGGCTTCGACGAAACCCAGGACATCGGCGCCAGCTATAACGGTTTGCCGGCGGTCGGTCTGGAGGTTTTCAGGATCGGCGATCAGACCCCGACCGGGGTTTCGGAGTCGGCGCGCGCGGCACTGGAGAGCATCCGCGATAGCCTGCCCGAAGGGGTCGATGCGGTGGTGCTCAACGACCAGTCGGAGGTCTATCAGCAGCGCCTGCAGCTGCTGATGAAGAACGCCTTCCTCGGGCTGATTCTGGTGTTCGGTCTGATGGCCCTGTTCCTGGAGTTCAAGCTGGCCTTCTGGGTGACCATGGGGATTCCGATTTCCTTCCTCGGCGCGATGCTGTTCCTGCCCGGGCTGGAGGCCAGCATCAACATGGTCTCGATGTTCGCCTTCATCATTTCGCTGGGCATCGTGGTTGATGACGCGGTGGTCGTGGGCGAGAACGTCTATGAGTATCGCCAGCGCGGAATGAGCTTCATGGAGGCGGCGATTGAGGGCGCGCGCGACGTCGCGGTGCCGGTCAGCTTCAGCATTCTGACCAATCTGGTCGCCTTCATGCCGCTGCTGTTCGTCCCCGGCTTCCTCGGCAAGATCTGGGGAGTGATTCCGCTGGTGGTGTGCACCGTGTTCGTGATCAGCCTGGTCGAATCGCTGTTCATCCTGCCGGCCCATCTGGCCCATTCGCGGCCGCTGCAGCGGGGCTCCCGACTGCGTCAGTGGCAGCAGCGCTTTTCGGCGGGATTCTCCGAGTGGGTGATTGCGCGCTATCAGCCGCTGGTCGAGCATGCGGTCGCCCATCGCTACCTCAGTGTGGCCATCGGCATCGCTGCGCTGATCGTGGTGCTGTCCTACGCGGCCAGCGGACGGATGGGCTTCGAGCTGATGCCCAGCGTCGAGGCCGACCTGGCCGAGGCCACCGCAGTGCTGCCGGTAGGCACTCCGGCCGACCGGGTCTGGGCGGTGGCCGACGAACTGCGCCGCTCGGCGCGGGCGGTGATCGAGGACAATGGCGGTGAGGCGCTGTCGACCGGAATCTACACCCGGGTCACCGACAACCAGATTCGCCTGCAGGTGTTTCTCACCGATGCTGCGCACCGGCCGATCAGCACCTCGGCGATGACCGATTTGTGGCGAGCGCAAACCCCGCCCATCGCCGATGCCCAATTCGTTCGCTTCGCCGCCGACTCCGGCGGCCCCGGTGGTGGCCCGGTGCTGACCATCGAGCTCAGCCATCGCAATGTGGCGGTGCTTGATCGCGCCAGCGCCGCGCTGGCCCGGGCGCTGGAGGAATTCCCCAATGTCTCCGACGTCGATGACGGCTTCCAGCCCGGCAAGGCCCAGTTCAACCTGACCCTGACCGACGCCGGTCGCAGCCTGGGCCTGAGCGCGCGCGATGTCGCCACCCAGGTGCGTGCGGCCTTCTTTGGCGCCGAGGTGCTGCGCCAGCAGCGCGGTCGCAACGAAGTGCGGGTGTTGGTGCGCCTGCCGGAGAGCGAGCGCACTCAGGTCGGTGACGTGGGTTCGCTGCTGGTGCGCACCCCGGCCGGCACCTATGTGCCGCTGAATACCGTGGCGGAGGTCGAAGTCGGCCATGCCTACGACAGCATCAGCCGTCGCGACGGTCGTCGCACGGTGCAGGTCAGCGCCAACGTCACCCCGCGCAGCGGCGCCAATCAGGTGCTGGCCACGGTAGAGGCGGAGAATCTGCCGCAGCTGCAGCAGGACTTCGTAGGCCTGAGCTACAGCCTGGAGGGACGCCAGGCGGCGATGATGGATGCGATTCGCGCGCTGGCCTTCGGCTTTCTGGTCGCGATGGGGGCGATCTATCTGCTGCTGGCGATTCCCTTTGGCAGCTACGTACAGCCGGCCATCGTGATGTTCGCGATTCCCTTCGGCGTTTTTGGCGCGATCATCGGTCACCTGCTGATGGGCTACTCGATGTCGATCATCTCGATGATGGGTGTGGTCGCCCTGTCGGGGGTTGTGGTGAACGACTCGCTGGTAATGGTGCATTACGCCAATGAGCGCCGCGCCGCCGGCGATAGCGCCTTCGAGGCGATCGTGCGCTCGGGCGCGCGCCGCTTCCGTCCGATCATGCTGACCACCCTGTCGACCTTCGGCGGACTGGCGCCGATGATCTTCGAAACCTCGCGGCAGGCCCGCTTCATGATTCCGATGGCGATCTCGGTGGGCTACGGGATCCTGTTCGCAACCGCGATCACCCTGGTGCTGGTGCCCTGCCTGTACATGATCGTGGAGGATTTGCGCGAGCGTCTTGGGTTTTCCGCAGCGCCCTCCCAGCAGGGGGTTCCGGCAGCGGGGACTTAGTCCACCCGACCTAGCGCAGCGACGCTTCCTTGAACACCAGCCGCACCAGGCGTCCGGCCATGCGATCGAATTCGGCGGCAATCTCGGGGTCGCCGCTGGCGAAAGCGGCCTTGAAGCTGCTCAGATCGACGTGGCCTTCGATCTCCGCCAGGGTGCGAAACTCGGCCGGGCCGATCTCGCTGATCCGCGTATTGACCTGTTCGATCGCCGCGCTGAACAACGCCCGGACCTGATCCAGATAGTGCCAGTCGCTTAGCGCCGGGCCATGCCCGGGAATGATGATCTGCGCATCGAAGTCGCGCAGGCGCTGCAGCGTATCGATCCATTCGCTGGCGTAGCCGTCGTGCACATAGGGCAGTGGATACACCAGCAGATCGCCGCTGATCAGAACTTTGGCATCGCCAATGTAGAGCACGCTGTCGCCGTTGGTGTTGCCACGACCCAAGTGTTCAATCCGCACCTGCCGCTCGCCCAGGTCCAGGGTCAGACCGCGCTCGAAACGCAGGGTCGGCGCCCGGTAGGTCAGTTCCCGGTAGTCCGCTTCGGCGGTGACCAGCCGATTCCGCAGCGCCATCAGGGTGTCTCGCTGAGGCTGTTCGAACTGGGGTAGGGAGGAAACCTGCTGATCGACCTGCTCGATCTGCGCTCGCCATGAGGGCAGAGTGCGGCGCGCGGCTTGGGCAATGTTCAGATCCATGTCGCGGGCGGTCTGCTCCTGGGCCAGGATGATCAGCCCGGGAAAGGCCTCGGCGTAGGCCTGGTTGCCCATCACGTGATCGTTGTGCCAGTGGGTGTTCAACAGGTAGCGAACCGGCTTGTCGGTCAGCGTGGCAATCGTCGCGATGTCTTCCCTGGCGACGTAGGGAATGAATCCACTGTCGACTACCAGTACCGATTCGCTGCCGATAATCACGATGGTATTACCGCCCTCAAAGGGCGCGCTGCGGTGTTCGATCAGGTGGACGCCGGCGGCGACCTCGCTGACCGGTCGCGTATCCTCCGCTTTGGCCACCTCAGTGGCGCTCCACAGCAGGGCGATACCAATGCTCACCCATGTTCCGGACCTCATCGACTGCTCTCCGCATCCGCAAAGGCGCGACGCTAGCCCGCTACAGATAGACTGTCTTGAAGATTTGGGACCTGGCACTGTGATTGAAGCGACGCTTGAGGGCGCTGTCCGGGAGCTTGAGGATCTGCGATGGAGAGAGTCCGCAGCGCTGGGTGATGCTGCGAATCAGATGCGGCTGATCGGCATAGCCGGCCTCGGCCGCCAGCGCCGCGCCGCTCAGGCCGCTGACAAGCAGGGCAATGGCGTTGTGAAACCGCGCTAGCGAGGCAGCGCTTTTGGGTCCGTAGCCGATCGATCGCTGAAACAAGCGGCAGAGGTGACGGCGGCTGACGCCCAGATCGGCGGCCAGTGCCGAGGTCCGGGTCTGGCCGCTGCTGGCTTGTATCTGCCGCAATGCAGCGCAGACCAAACCTGGATCCTGGATCGGCCGCTGTTGGCTGGTCAGGTGCAAATGAATGGACTCTGCCTCGAAACGCTCGACCTCGGTGACCCATCGCCCCTTCGGCAGGTCGCTCAGCGCAACCACCTGGTCGGTCAGCGCCTCGGCCGGGACGCCGAACAGCGGGAACAGTGACCAGGCGGGCATTCTGCCGATCAACAGATCGGTGCTCCCGGTTGCCCGGACCGCCAGGTACCGGGTCAGCGGTCCCACCAGATGGATTGCCGGCAGACGACTGCTGCCTCGGTCGCCGACCCGTTCGAAGGGGTCGCCAAAATTGAACACCAGGTCGCAGCTGTGCGAAGGCAGCACCCGGGTCGGCGCGGAGTGGGGGGTCGCCGGGAATTGCTGTCGCCAGATCTGGGTGAAGCCATGGCGACCCTGGTCGGCGTTCCAATGGCGATAGAGCGGGTCCATGCGCGCCATTGTCGGCCAGCTCAGACGGTCCAGGTGCGCAAGTCCTCGGAATTGGCGTTGCGGCCCTGCAGCCAGCCGGGACCGCTCTACCGACGTTTGCGGTCCGGCAGCAGATCCGGGTCAGGGCGCGATTCCGCAGCGCTGCCGCGGGGTCGGCTCAGCTCCCTCCTCGGTCACCGCGAGCGGCCAATCGAAAAGTCTCGCCGCAAGGTCGCAGGCGCGCAGGATCGCCGGATCGTTCTCCACGTTGGAGAGCACCACGATGGTCAGGCCCTCGTCCGGATAGTGCGCCAGATGGCTGGAGAACCCGTCGATGCCGCCTGAGTGGTTGTAGATGGTTCGCCCGAAGAACTCGCGCACCTGCCAGCCGTAGCCGTAGTCGCCGGGGCCCGGGCGAAGGCTCTCGCGAACCAGCTCGGGGCTGAACAGGCGACCGCCCAGCATTCCGCGTGACCAGCGGAATACTTGGTTTGCAGTGGCCAGCAAACCGCCGGCCGCGAAGGCGGCGTGATCGTCGTAGTCGATATTGCGCAGGCCGAGTTCCGGATCTGCGCTATAGCCGCGAACCCGGTTGTGGATCACCGCATGGACATCGTCGTAGACCACTCCGGTCAGGGCCAGCGGCTCGAACACCAGACGCCGCAGCGCCTGTTCCCAATCGGCGCCAACGGCGGTTTCCAGCACCACCCCCAGCAGCACGTAGTTGAAGTTGCTGTAGGCGTAGCTTTGGCCCGGAACCGCGAGCAGCGCTTCATCGGGCGGTAGCGCGCTGATCACGCGCTTCAGTTCAGTCGCCGTCGCTTTCACCGGCACCGCCTGCAGATCGCCGAAGTGATCGACGATGCCCGAGGTGTGTGTCAGCAGGTCGCGCACGGTGACTGCGGCCCAGGCGTTGGCGCAGGCGGGTAGCCAGCGGCAGGCCGGTTGGTCCAAGGCCAGCAGGCCCTGATCCACCGCGGCCAATACCGCCGACGCAGTGATCGGCTTGGTCAGCGACCCGATCCGGAAACGGTGATCGCGGCGCACCGGTACCTGCAGATCGGCATCTGCCCAACCACAGGCCTGCTCGAAGACAATCTGGTCGCCGTTGCCGATCAGCACCACCCCGTTGAAGGCGCTTGCGGTGGTGCTGGCCTGCAGAAAGCCGCAATGACTGCCAAGGCGATCGGTGACCGAGCGAACCTCGGGCGCAGCCGTGGATTCGAGACTGATCGCCAGCAGCAGCCACAACACACCGCGGGCCTGACGCTTGGCCAGGTTTGCGACTTGTCCACCCATGCCAGTTTCCCTTGTTGCTGCCGGTGAAGGTCAGTGCCGTGCAAGCCATGCATTGTGCGACGTGTACGCCTTGGCGTCTTGAACGATTGGGACATCTCAGCGGCCAGACGGCGCGCGATCGCCCGCCGCCTGGTCGGAGAGGGCGCCCCTGCACACCCATCACCGACCTGTGCGGACTTCTTGGTTCAAGGGCCTTCGAAGCCATCGGCCAGGAATCTCTCCGCATCTGTGACGACCTGACAGGCCGAGAACTCCGAGGTACTGCCGTTGGGATCGGTCGCTGTCGTGGTCACGATCGCACCCAGTGCCGGCGGGTTGGGCAGCTCGACCAGGAAGTTCTCGGCATTGCCGCTCAGCACTACCCGGCGACTACCCAACAGGATCGCCCCTTCACCGTGGCCGGAAGGATCGCATTCGACATCCTCGTAGGCGGCGATGGTGTAGATCGCGCCGGCAGTGGCGACCGGCACATCCAGCTGTCCCTGCACGACCAGCGTGCTGCCGTCAGCCGCCGCGCGGGCGATCACCGGGAAGTTCTGCAAGGCGTTTTCACCGCTATCGCCGTCATCAGGGTCATTGAGCGTGACCCCATCGGTGCCCAGTTCGATTCCCAACTGCAGCGTCTGCTGGATGTGATTGTGCGCGAGCTGGTGACGGATGCCGTTGTTGACCACCTGAATGCCCGATTGGTTGTTGAAGGCAATGAGGTTGGGTGCGGCGAGGGATCCGATGACGGCGTCAGTGCCGCCGGACAAGCGAATGCCGCGACCATTACCGATCGGCGCAAGCCCGGTTCGATCACTCCTGATCAGGTTGTTCAGGACCACCGTCCCCAAAGCTGTGTTGTTGAGCTGGACGGCAGTCGAGCCGGCGATCAGATTGCGGTCGGCCGGTAGCGCACTGCCAATCTCGGCTATCGCGCCAGAGACAAAGATGCCGGTGGTTTGCTGGTCATCGGTCAACCCGTCTGGGAGTGCGCCAATGAAGTTGCCCAGGAAGCGGCCACCGTTGGGCTGACCCGGACAGTCGCCGCCGGCATTGTCCACACCGAAAGCGATGCCCCGAGCGCCGGCTCCGCCGCCTGTGATCGACAACCCGCGCACGGTGACGTTGTTACCGCACACGGCCAGCCCAGTGGTTTGTGACTGCAGACCCAGGCGCACACGGATCTGCGCATTGGAACCGCTGGCGAGCGTATTCGGTGAGGATCCGGCCTGGGTGTAGCCATCGATCAGCACCGGCGCGGTGATCGTCGGCAGTGCCGACTGCAGCGCGATCGTATGGGGTCCAGCACCACCAATGTTGAAGGCGATGATACTGGCACCTGCGTTGGCATTGGCCGTAGTGATCGCCTGGCGCAGGCTGCCCAGGCCGGAGTCCGCCGTATTGATCACCAGGAATGGTGACGGGTTCTCGATCAGCGGCAGGCAGGCGGAAAACTCGGAGGTATTGCCGCTGCTGTCGGTTGCCGTGGAGGTGATTGCCGAGCCGAGCAGCAACCCCCCCGGCACGTCCAGCGCGAAACTGAAGCCTTCGCTGCTGCCGTTGGCCAGGGCGACCAGCTGCGAACCCAGGAAACGCTCGCCTTCGCCGTGCCCGCTGGGATCGCAGCTGGTGTTGGCGTAAATCGCGATCGTGTAGAAGCGTTGCAGCTGGCCTGCCGGGCGGTCCAGCGTACCGTTAATCTGGATCCCCGTCCCGGTACGGAAGACCGAAGTGAGCACCGGGAAGTTCTGCAGGTCGTTGGGACCGGTGTCTGTGTCGTCGGGATCGTTGGGCGTTACGCCGTCGTCACCCAGGTCGATGCCCAGGTCAGTGTTGTTGCGGAAGACATTGTTGAACAGACGCGTACCCGAGGTGGATGTGGTAACCACGCCCTTGACATTGCCAGCCACCAGATTGGGGGCCGCGCTTGACCCGATCGTCACCGATTGCCCATCGGTGAAGATTCCGTGCTCCCCACCTCGACTTAGGGTCCCGCTGGCGTCAGTGCCGATGAGGTTGTTCAGTATCTCGATTCCGGTAAAAAAGGCAGAGATCGAGATCGCCTCAGCGTTGCCGGTGATGACGTTTCGATCAGCGACGGCCGGTCCACCGATCTGCACGACGGCATTGATCACCGTCACCCCACGTCGAGTCCTTTCTGCAGTCACCCCATCGGGCAGCAGCCCGATGAAGTTTCCAGTGGCGTTGCCGCCATTGCTGGGTGCGGGGCAAGGCTGATTCAGGGTGTTTCGCCCGAAGGCGATGGCGCTGGCCTGGCTGTTGACACCGTCGGTGATCGACAGTCCGCGCACAGTCACATTGTCTGCGCAGATTCCGAGCGCGCTTGCGAACAGGCCCAAGGGCAGGCGCAGGTGGATCTTCAGTACCGCGTTGGAGCCTTCGGTCAGCGTGTTGGGCAGCGCGCCGGGCTGCGAGTAACCATCGATCGCCAGCGCATCGGTGATCGTCGGTAGCACCGACAACAGGGCGATGGTGTGCGCTCGCTCACCGGGGATGGCGAAAGCAATGCTGTCGGCGCCTGTTTGTGCATTGGCTGCCGTGATCGCCTCGCGCAGCGAGCCGGGGCCGCTGTCGAGGGTGTTGGTGACCGTGAAGGTCGCGGCATGGGCCAGTCCGTGGAGCAGCGCCAGGCCCACGCTGAGCAATCCGGCCCTGCTCCGGTTCCGACGTGATTGGCGATCCGCGTTCATCTATTTCCCCAAGAGTGCGCCTGGCAGGCTGGTGGGGTCATGACACACCGATTGGCTTCGTCATACTTGTCCCTGGGTTGTGCCAGCTTGTCTGGGGGTTGAGTGCCGCCGCAACTACCGGCACAACAGTTGCAACCTGTCGACCAGCGACGATGACCCGCTCCGCGCAGACTGCGCCCAGGTCACCGGGAGTTTGCGAATGCGGGGCGATGCGACAGAACCCATCTCGACGACGAGCCGTGTACGGGCGCATGCTCTGCGGGGACCAGCGCAGCCGCAGCGGGGTGGATCATGAGTGTCCTTGCATGGCGTCGTGGATGGCTGCACCCGGCCTTGCTGCTATGGCTCGTCACCCTCTGCGATGGGGCGGCCGCCGGTCGCAGCCTGGCCGAGCGCGAGAGCGGCCGTCATCGGGTCGATGTGCACGACACCATCCCGATGGGTGTGGCGGCGCAGACCAATGGGGTGCTGGTGACGCCGGATGGCCAGGTGGTGGTCGCCAACGGCAACAACCTGCTGCGCTATGACGGCGCTCGCTGGGTCTATGACCGCCATCCGATCAAGCGCGATCTGATCCGCCACTATGCGCTCGACCCGAAGGGTCGCTTCCACGCCGGGATCACCGACGACATCGGCTATTTCCAGCCGCAGCCGGACGGTCGCTATGAGTGGGTGTCGCTGCGCGAGCGAATCGACCCGGCCCGGCTGCCCTTCGGCGCGCTGCGCGGTTCGCTCTACGACGCCAGCCTCGGCGTGGTCTGGCATCTGCTGCGCGATCGCGCTTTCGCCGTCGACGTGGAGACGCTGCAAGTGGAAACCCTGCTGCTGGTCGGGGAGGGCGGCTGGCCGCATGCGATCGGCGA
>JAGRJL010000708.1:0-212 GCA_020442775.1 Lysobacterales bacterium
GGCTGGCTGATCCGCTACATGCACTCGACCGGTGCCTCGTTCTTCTTCCTGCTGGTCTACCTGCACATGTTCCGCGGGTTGATCTACGGCTCCTACCAGAAGCCCAGAGAGTTGATCTGGGTGCTGGGCATGTTCATCTTCCTGGCGCTGATGGCCGAAGGCTTCCTCGGCTACGTGCTGCCCTGGGGTCAGATGTCGTTCTGGGGCGCCCA
>JAGRJL010000708.1:339-3051 GCA_020442775.1 Lysobacterales bacterium
GCGATTCTGCTGCTGGTGGTGCTGCATTTGGCCGCGCTGCATGAAGTTGGCTCGAACAATCCCGATGGCGTGGACATCAAGAAGCACAAGGATGCCAACGGCAAGCCGCTCGACGGGATTCCCTTCCACCCGTATTACACGGTCAAGGATCTGTTCGGCGCCGGCGCGCTGCTGTGCATCTTCGCCGCCGTGATCTTCTTTGAGCCGACCTTCGGCGGGCAGTTCCTGGAGCACGACAACTTCATCGAGGCCAACCCGCTGGTCACCCCGGAGCACATCAAGCCGGTGTGGTACTACACCCCCTACTACGCCATGCTGCGCGCGATTCCGGACAAGTTGTTCGGGGTGATCGTGATGGGCGCGGCGGTGATGATCTTCTTCCTGCTGCCGTGGCTGGATCGCAGTTCGGTGCGTTCGATCCGCTACCGCGGACCGCTGACCAAGGCGGCAATCGCCCTGTTCGTGGCGGCATTCGTGATCCTGGCGGTGCTGGGGTCGCGCTCAGGTGGAACGCTGGAGACCTGGTTGGCGCGTGTTTGCACGCTGATCTACTTTGGCTTCTTCTTCCTGATGCCGTTCTACACGGCGATCGACCGAGTCAAACCGGTTCCGGAACGGGTAACGATGCATGATTAAGCTGATCACAACTCTGTTTACCGGTCTGCTGCTGGCAGGTCAGGTCTATGCCGCCTCTGGCAATGTGGTGCTTGCGCAATCGGAGGCCAACGTCTCCGATCAGGCCAGTCTACAGCGCGGCGCAGCGCTGTTCTTCAACTATTGCTCAGGCTGTCACGGGATCAAGTACATGCGCTACGCGCGGATCGCCGAGGACCTGGATCTGAGCGAAGAGCAGTTGATGAGCAATCTGGTGTTTACCGGCGCCAAGTCCGGTGATCTGGTCAAGAGCGCAATGCCGGCCGGGTCCGCTGCCTGGTTTGGTGCAGCGCCCCCCGATCTGTCGCTGACCGCCAGAGCGCGCGGCTCGGACTGGATTTACAGCTACCTGAAGGCCTTCTATGTGGACCCGTCACGGCCGCTGGGCTGGAACAACACGGTGTTCCCGGCTGCCAGCATGCCCAACGTCCTGTGGCAGCGTCAGGGCATCCAGACCCTGGCCGCTGGCCATGGCGATGAGGGCGATCACGGCGGTCACGGCATGCGCCTGGAAGATCAGTTCGAGTTGGCCAGCCCCGGCAGCCGCAGCGCCGCCGAATTTGACCAGGACGCACGCGACATCACCAACTTCCTGACCTATGTCGGTGAGCCGGCAGCGCTGGATCGCGAGCGCTATGGGGTCTGGGTGTTCCTTTACCTGGTGCTGTTGACCGGCGTGCTTTACGTGCTCAAGCACGAGTACTGGCGCGACGTCCACTAAGTCAGTTCCACGGCGAGCACGGGCCTTGCCTGGCTCGCCGTCTTGGCTCGCCTGCCGCGACGGGTCGCATTGATCATCAGCGACCCGAATGTGGCGATCTGTAGCAAATGCCTATTCATGCCGATCGCTGGTAGATGCTAGCCTTGAACCTTCGGGGCTGGGCGGGCTGTGAGCGAAATGGCACCACCGGGACCAAAATCGCGCCACACGTTGACGCTGTACACCAGTTCAGATCGGGTCGAGTGCCACTTGGTGCGACTGGTTCTGGCAGTAAAGGGGCTGCCTTTCGAAGCGGTCGAAACCGGCACCCCACGGGTCGATTCGGAATTGCTCTCCTACAATCCGACCGGGTTGGTGCCCACCCTGGTTGAACGCGACATGGTGCTGTACTGCGCATCGGTGGTCGCCGAGTATCTGGACGAGCGCTTCCCGCACCCGTCGTTGCTGCCCAGCGATCCGCTGGGAAGGGCGCGCAGCCGGATGGCGATGCAGCGGGTGTTGGCGGAGTGGGAAACGCCACTGCGCAAGATCCTCCAGGGTGATCCGGAGGCCGAGGCGGCGCAAAGGAGTTTGCGCTCGGTGCTGGTTGCCAGCGTTGACTTGTTCAAGGCCGCGAAGTATTTCCTCAGCCCCGAGTTCGGTCTTGCCGATTGCGCTGTGCTGCCGGTTTTGTGGCGTTTGCCAGCAGCCGGAATCGAACTGCCGGCGGCGGCCGACCCGATTCGCCAATACTCCGAGCGATTATTCGAAACCGGTTTTTTCCAACGTAGCCTGACCGAACATGAGCGCAAACTGAGATGACCAGCAAGAGACCGTATCTGCTTCGCGCACTCTATGAATGGGTGCTGGAGAATCAGTGCACCCCCCACGTGCTGATTGATGCCAATGTGCCGGGCGTGCAGGTGCCTCCATCAACGGTCAAGGACGGGCAGGTCGTGTTCAATCTCGCCCCCCACGCCATTGCCCACCTGGAGATGGGCAACGATATCCTCAGCTTTCATGCGCGCTTTGCCGGCGTCAGCCAGCGCATTCGGGTACCTATCGGAGCAGTCATCGCGATCTACGCACGGGAGAACGGCGAAGGCATGATGTTTCCGCCGGAAAGCACTGAAATGGTCGAATTGGAGGAAGAAGCCCTCGATAGTGTGGAGGTGGCGGAGGAGTCCGTTGCGCCCCGCTCCCGCGCTCATCTGAAGGTGATCAAGTAGCGGCCGCCGCGCAATGAGGCAGTCAGGCGCCGTGCAGGTACACGCTGCCCTGGTCGGTCTCCACAAACAGCCACAACAAGTGAGGTCCTTCGAGCCTCAGATAGCCGCGATTGCGTTGCTGGCCGTCGA
>JAGRJL010000709.1:0-772 GCA_020442775.1 Lysobacterales bacterium
CCACCCAGCCAGAGCATTCCGACCACAATGCCGATCAGCAGTACTGATCCACCGAAGTCGGGCTGCAACAGCAACATGCCAACCAGGATGGCGACCACGCCCAGGGGCTTGAGGATGCCGCCCAGGGAGGTCTGCAAGGATTCCCGGTGGCGGACCATATAGCCGGCCATGTACAGAATCACGAACAGCTTGACCAGTTCGACCACCTGGAAGCTCGATACCCCAAGGTTGACCCAGCGCCGTGCGCCATTGATTCGCATCCCTACGCCGGGAACAAAGACCAGCAGCAGCAGGCCGAAGGCAGCCAGCGCCATCAGCGGCGAATAGCGTTCCATGGTTCGCAACGGGATATGCCAGATCACTGCCGCCGCGATCGATCCTGCAAGCAGGAAGACCGCGTGCCGGTTGAGAAAATAGAACGGCCCTACCCCATGGCTTTCGGCGATGGAGATGGAGGTGGAACAAACCATCACCAGTCCGAGCATGGCCAACCCCAGACTGGACAGGATCAGGGTCGAATCCGGGCGCACCGATTCGCTTGCGCTGAGACCGCGGGCGGGAAGTACAGCGGCCATCTCTAGCGCACCTTCAGGGTCGCCAGACCCAGCAATACCAGGACCACGCTGATGATCCAGAAGCGCACTATCACCCGCGGTTCTGGCCAGCCCTTGAGTTCGTAGTGATGGTGCAGCGGCGCCATTCGGAAGATGCGCCGTCCGGTGGTCTTGAACGAAGCCACCTGCAGGATCACCGACAGCGTTTCCAGCACGAA
>JAGRJL010000709.1:843-1113 GCA_020442775.1 Lysobacterales bacterium
CCGATGTCGCCCATGAAGACCTGAGCGGGATAGGTGTTGAACCACAGAAAGCCCAGTCCGGATCCGGCGATCGCGCCGCAGACGATGGCCATCTCCTGCGCCCCGGGAATTCGTGGAATACCCAGATACTGGGCGAACACCGCGTGACCGCTGAGATAGGAGAACACGCCCAGCGCCGATGCCACCAACACGGTGGGCATGATCGCCAGCCCATCAAGACCGTCAGTCAGATTGACCGCATTGGAAAAACCCACGATCCAGAAATAGGTC
>JAGRJL010000710.1 GCA_020442775.1 Lysobacterales bacterium
ACGTGGGCGCCTTCCCAGGTGCCAAGCTGGAGAAGAAGGCGCTGGAGATCACCGGGATGGATCCCTTTCATCCACTGCGAGCAGCGAGGGATGAACGCGCCGCACTCAACCACATCTTCGATCCGGTTCGACAGGCGATGAAGGCTCACGAATGCCAGCGCGCGATACTGGTTGGGCACAACGCCGCCTTCGACCTGGGTTTCGTCAATGCGGCAGTGCGCCGGGTACAGCACAAGCGCTGCCCTTTCCATCCCTTCAGCACCCTGGACACGGTCAGCTTTGCCGCACTGGCCTATGGGCAGACCGTGCTGGCCAAGGCGGCCCGCGCGGCGGGACTGGCGTGGGACAGTCAGGAGGCGCATTCTGCGGTCTATGACGCAGAGGTCACCGCCGATCTGTTCTGCAAGATCGTCAACCGCTGGCATGCGGTCGCCGGCTGGCCCGGTCTGGCGCCGGCGCTTGAGACCGCCGGTGAGTCCATATCCTGAGGCCCATTGAGATGCCCATCTACGAATACGCCCCCATTGGAACCGGCTGCGAGCACTGCGCCCATGGCCTGGAGGTGCTCGCCAGAATCAGTGATCCCGAGCTCACCCACTGCCCACATTGTGAGACGCCGATAGAGCGGCGGATCTCGGCGCCCAATGTGGTCGCCGGCACCGCGCACATGATGAAGGAATCCCACTACGCCGAGCGCGGTTTCACCCAATACCGAAAGGTCGGCAAGGGCATCTATGAAAAGGCCGGCGGCAAGGGTCCCCGCTACATCAGCGACGACGGCAAATAGGCCAGTCGAGCACCTGCACTGTGTCCCACCCGAATCAGGAATCTCCCATCGATGAAGTTGCCAACGCTCCTGGGCATCTGCCTTGCCGTAACCGCCTGTGCGCAGGTGCAGACCAATTCCACTCTGTCCGCTGACGCCGCTTCCGCCTTGGCATATCCCGTCAGCAAGCGTGTGGAGCAGGTGGACCACTACCCGGCAGTGGACGGCAGCCAGATCGCGGTCGCCGACCCCTACCGCTGGCTGGAGGAGCTGGACAGCAGCGATACCCGCGACTGGATCGCCGCGCAGAACCAGACCACCAACGCCTACCTGACCCGGATCGCCGACCGCAATGCGATCCACACCCGACTGTCCACCCTGTGGAATTTCGAGCGCTTTGGGGTCCCGGTGAAGCACGGCGGACGCTACTTCTACACCCGCAACAACGGCCTGCAGAACCAGGCGGTGCTCTATGTCACCGAGGCGCTGGATCAGTCTCCTGCAGTACTGCTCGATCCCAACCAGCTCTCCGAAGATGGCACGGTGGCGCTGAGCGGCGCCGAGGTCAGCGAAGACGGACGCTGGCTGGCCTATGGCACTTCGTCGGGCGGCTCGGACTGGCAGCAGTGGCGGGTGCGCGAGGTTGCCAGCGGCGTCGACACCGGTGATCAGGTGGATTGGGTGAAGTTCTCCAGCGCCAGCTGGGCCAAGGACGGCAGCGGCTTCTACTACTCACGCTATGACCAACCCGAAGACGGTGATCCGCTGAAGGCGGTCAATGAACAGCACAAGGTGTACTTCCATCGGCTGGGCACCGCGCAAAGCGAGGACCGCCTGATCTATTCCCGCCCGGATGAGCCGCAATGGGGCTTCAATGCCCAGGTCACCGAGGACGGACGCTATCTGCTGATCACCTCCTTCCAGGGGACCGACGAGCGCAACCGGATCTTCTACCAACGTCTGGACACAGCAGACGCCCCGGTTGAAACGCTGGTCGGTGAACTGACCGCCGCATTCAATTTCATCGACAACGACGGCGACGTCTTCTATTTCCTGACCGATTTGGATGCGCCCCGCTATCGGGTGGTGGCCACCGATATCAGCCGGCCGGGCAACTGGTCCACGCTGGTGGCCGAAGGCGATGCCACACTTGTCGGCGCCAGCGCAATCGGCGACAAGCTGGTGCTGGAGTATCTGCGCGACGCCCACAGCGAGCTTCGAATCACCGATCGCGGCGGTCGCATCGAGCGCGATGTGCAGCTACCGGGCCTGGGCAGCGTGAGTGGGCTTGAAGGCAGCCGCCAGTCCAGCGAGACCTTCTACAGCTTCACCGGATTCACCACGCCACCGTCGGTCTACCGGCTGGATGTGGAATCCGGTCTGTCCACTCTCTATCAAAACCCCAGCACCCCGCTGGATGAAAGCCGTTTCGAGACCCGTCAGGTGTTCTATCCGAGCAAGGACGGCACCCAGATCCCGATATTCATCACCGCGCGCAAGGGCATCACGCTGGACGGCACTGCGCCCACCCTGCTTTATGGCTATGGCGGCTTCAACATCCCGGTGACTCCCAGCTACAAGGTGCCGATCGCGGTGTGGCTGGACATGGGCGGCGTCTACGCGGTCGCCAACCTGCGTGGTGGCGGCGAATACGGCGGCGAGTGGCACGAGGCCGGCATGAAGCTGAACAAACAGAACGTGTTTGACGATTTTGCCGCCGCCGCTGAGTATCTGATTGCCGAAAACTGGACTCGGCCCTCGCGTCTGGCCATTCTCGGCGGCAGCAATGGCGGATTGCTGGCCGCGGCCACTGCGCAGCAGCGTCCCGAACTGTTTGCCGCGACAGTGCCGATCGTTGGCGTACTGGACATGCTCCGCTTCAACCAGTTCACCATCGGCTGGGCCTGGGAGAGCGATTACGGCTCACCTCAGGACCCGGTGGAGTTCGCCGCGCTGCGCGCCTACTCGCCGCTGCACAATCTGCAGTCGGGCGTGAACTACCCGGCCACCCTGATCGTCACCGGGGACCACGATGATCGGGTGTTCCCGGCGCACAGCTTCAAGTACGCCGCCGCACTGCAGGCCACCTACCAGGGCGAGCGACCGATGCTGATTCGGGTCGAGACCCGCGGCGGTCACGGGGCCGGAAAACCCACCGCCAAGCAGATCAACGAATGGACCGACATCCTCGGTTTCCTGAAGGCGCAGCTTGAGTTTTGATATCCCACCAGTCGGGTCCGCCTTGAGGCGGCCGAAGAGGATTTGTCAATGAGGCGGGCAATCACGGTGGCGGTGCTGATCTTGGCAATTGCCGGATCGGTGCTGCTGCCGCATCCGGAGCACTATGCCGGCGAACGTCTGCATGCGGCCTTGGGGCGTGCATTGGCGGCCTTCGCGCTGGGCCGCTCGCTGGATGGTTTGATCTCGGTGGCGCAAGGCACCGAGGTTGCGATCGAGCCGGCCGGAGTGGGGGTCACCCTGGCGCCGGGTCAGATCCTCGACCCGGTCAATGATCTGGTCGAGCAGTTCTCCTCTTTGATGCTGGTCGCAGCGGCATCGCTTGGGGTGCAGGAACTGCTGCTTGGCATTGGCGCCTGGTGGCCGCTGAAGCTTGCCACCGCCGGGCTGCTGCTGCTCACCGCCATGATCGTGCTGGCGCGCCGCCGGGTGCCATTGCCGCTGGCCTGGATCGCGGCAGTTCTGCTGCTGACCCGATTCGCCGTGCCGATGGCGGCGCTTGCCAGCGAGGCCGGCTGGCGGCTGTTGCTGGCCGGCCCCTTCGCCTCGGCCAACGCCGAATTGGAGAAGAGCAGCGAGATACTCAGCGCGCAGATCGAAACCAAGCCGCCGCCGGCAGACGCGGAGGACAGTGGGCTGTTCGCGGCCGCGGGCCGCTGGTGGGACAGCACCCGCGAGAATCTGGATCCGCGGGCCAAGCTGGCCGCAATTGATGCCGCAGCCGAGCGCATCGTCAGCCGGCTAATCGAGTTGATCGCGGTGTTCGCCCTGGAAAGCCTGATCTTTCCGCTGCTGTTTCTGACCGCCATGGCCCGCTCGCTGGGACCGCTGACCCGTTGGCTGTCTACAGCGGGCCAGCCAGTGGCCGAATCATGAGTGAGGTTGGCGTGCCTGATCCTGGCCAGGGGTGCGTCTGGGTGGATGCCGACGGCTGCCCCCAGGCGGTGAAGGAAATCCTGATCCGCGCGGCGGAACGGACCGGCGTGAACATGGTCATGGTCGCCAACCGATTGATCAAGACGCCACCGCATCTGCATAACATCCGCTGCACCGTGGTGCCTCCCGGCTTTGATGCTGCCGACAAGCGCATCGCCGAACTTGCCCAGCCCGGCGATCTGGTGATCGCCTCGGACATTCCGCTCGCCGCCGAGGTGATCGAAAAGGGCGCCCAGGTGATCGGGTTTCGCGGCGAGGAACACGATCTGGCGAGCATTCGTCAGCGGCTGGTGATGCGCGATTTGATGGAGACGCTGCGCGCCAGCGGGATCCAATCCTCCGGGCCAGCCGCCTATGGCCAGCAGGACAAGCAGCGCTTCGGGAATGCCCTGGACCGGGCGCTCAGCCTGATGCGGAGAAAGGGGTCGGGGAAGAGGGCCCAGGGCCCAGCCTAGCCCGCACATTTCATGACTCTTCTCCTTCGGCCGCCGGAGAGCAGCGGTGGCGCGATCTGCTCCCCCCCATCGACTCGACGTACTGTTTGAGCGCCATTTTGGGCCGAAGAGCGGCTCTAATCCCAGTACAGTCGCCCGTCCACCACGATATGGGAGCGGCCGC
>JAGRJL010000068.1 GCA_020442775.1 Lysobacterales bacterium
CATAGCAGCGCTATGGCGACGACGAACAACGCCGCATTCAGGGAAAAAGATGCGGAAATAAGTCAAGGGATTTGCGGTTCACCACACTAGCCGCGCAGCGCCTTCTTCAGCGCCTTGCGGATGATTTCCTCGGCGCGATCGCCTTTTTCAGCGCTGGCTTCGACCAGCTTGGCGGCCTCGGCTGGCCGATAACCCAGCGCCTGCAGCGCCACCACCGCCTCGCTGCTGGGATCACGCGGCTGATCCGGTGCACTGGCGGCGGTCAGGGTCACCCCGATCGCGCTTAGGTCCATCTTGTCCTTGAGCTCGACCACGATGCGCTCGGCGGTCTTCTTGCCGATGCCGGGCACCCGGGTGAGCGAGGCCACATCGGCAGTCGCCACGGTGCGGCGGAAATCATCGACGCTGATCCCGGAAAGCACCGCAAGCGCGGTCTTGGCGCCGATCCCGGAGACCTTGATCAAATCCCGGAACAGCGCACGCTCGGGCTCTTTGGCAAAGGCATAGAGCAGCATCGCGTCTTCGCGCACCACCATGTGGATGTGCAGCGTCACCTCGCTGCCGCTGGCGCCCAATTCGTAGAAGGTCGACATCGGCGCCTCCAGCTCATAGCCGACGCCGTTGACGTCAACCAGCAGCGCCGGTGGCTGTTTGCTCAGCAAGGTGCCCTTCAAGCGTCCGATCATGACGATCCCAGTGTGGTTCGCGGCGATGGCGATAGCGGCGCGACCATAGCGAGCGCAGCCGCCAGCGTCCAGCGCCGACCCCAGCCAGCTGACAAATGTGCTAAACCGCAGCCCTGACGAGAATGGAGATCAACATGCGATTGTGCGGGCGAGTGTGGACTGTCCTGGGACTGATCGGGTGGCTGCTGGTCGGGTGCGCCAGCGGGCCGAACGCTGCCGACAGGCAAGCAGCGGGTCAGGATCTGCCAGGTTTTGACGCCGACTATCCGCCGGCCATGCACGAGCTGAGCTTCAACAGCGGCGGCAGCAAGCTCAACGGCCTGCTCTATGTCGCCAACGGCGCTGGGCCACATCCGCTGGTGATCCTGCTCCACGGCTACCCCGGCAACGAACGCAATCTCGATCTGGCCCAGGCGCTGCGGCGAGCCGGCAACAACGTGCTTTACTTCAACTATCGCGGCACCTGGGGGAGCGGCGGGGAGTTTCTCCCCTCCAGGGCGCTGGAGGACGGCGCTCGCGCGGTGGCGCTGGCGCGCGATGCAGAATGGGCCGAGCGCTATCGGGTCGACCCCAGCCGAGTCGCACTAGTCGGCCACAGCTTCGGCGGATTCGTTGGTGCGATTAACACCGCCGCCGACCCCAGCGTCAGCTGCCTGGCCTTCCTGGCCGGCGCCAACATCGGCGCCTTGGGCACCCGCGCCTTGGCCGATGAATCCTTCCGGCAGGGCTTTGAGCAGGCCATGGGTGCCTCGATCGACAGCGAGGGCGGCCCGGTGCGCGGCGACGCCGGTCAGCTGATCCGGGAGATCATGAATCGGGCCGCGGAGTTTGACGTCAACAAACGCGCGCTGGCCCTCTCCGCCCACCCCTTGCTGCTGGTCGCCGGCAGCCGCGACGCGGTTCTGCCGATTGCCGAACACCACCAGCCATTGGTGGAAGCCCTACGCGCGGTCGGCGCGGCGAGTATGACGGTGCAGGTGTACGACGACGATCATGCCTTCTCGGCTCACCGGGTCGAACTGGCAGCGCTGCTGGGCGACTGGATCCAGAACCAGTGCTGGGTGCCGCCGGCTGCGCAGGAATAGGTTGTCCCCTGCAGACTATGCCGGGTTTTACCGACAATGGTCAGCGCCAGTAGCCAGACAGCGTAACGCTGAACCGTCTAGGCCTCGGTGCACCGCAAGCTACTGGCCACTGGCGCTGACCACTGTCGGAACGATCAGCCCATCGCAGCGTCGATGCGATCGAGCCGGACCACGATCCGGTCGTACTGCTGGCTGCGCCCGATCACGAAGCCGTCGGCAATCTCGGTGACTACCATGGCGACGCTGGCTGAGCCCACGTACACGGTAACACCACGCTTGTTGGTACGGCTGTTTTCCAAACTCTGTTCGATCGCATTCATCGGGGCGGCACTCGCGGTATTGGAATGGAGAGAGGTCAGACTGGCGGCGACCGCCAGCATCGGCAGATCTCGCACCAGCTGCCGGCGGCGCTGGTTGACCGGTGACGGTGATTGATCCGGCATGGGGTCTCCCGGTTTGCCGTTGCTGATTGCCGCTAGATACGGGACGGCGGCGGCCGCGGGGACATCACCCTTGCTCAGTCGCCGAAGGCCAGCGTTCCGCGTTCCGCTGACAAACGGTCCGTCTCCAGAACCGCAAGCGTCCCGCGCGCAGCCCTCACCAGGGAGGACCCATGGTCAACCGCGCACGGCGTCGGGTCCTTGTGACCCCAGCCAGTCGCGCGGCACCAGGTACTGGTTCAGCCGCGCCTCGGCGCTGCCTTCGGCCGGTCGGTAGTTGTACTCGAAGCGGACCCTCGGCGGCAGCGACATCAGAATCGATTCGGTGCGCCCGCCGGACTGCAGGCCAAACAGGGTGCCGCGATCGTAGACCAGGTTGAACTCGACGTAGCGACCGCGCCGGTAGAGCTGGAACTCCCGCTCGCGATCGCCGAAGGGGTGATCGCGTCGGCGCCGGGCAATCGGCAGGTAGGCATCGAGGAAGCCGCGCCCCACTGCCTGGGTGTAGGCGAAGCAGCGCTCGAAATCCCACTGGTTGAGGTCGTCATAGAACAGCCCGCCCACCCCGCGGGTTTCGTCGCGGTGCTTCAAGAAGAAGTATCGATCGCACCAGGCCTTGTGCTCCGGGTAGACCTGCTCGCCGAAAGGTGCGCAGAGATCATGCGCGACCTGGTGCCAGTGGCGCACGTCGTCATCAAAGGGGTAGAAGGGGGTCAGATCGAAGCCGCCGCCGAACCACCAGATCGGCTGCTTGCCCTCGGCGGTGGCGCTGAACATGCGCACGTTCATGTGGGTGGTCGGCACGTAAGGGTTGTGCGGGTGCAGCACCAGCGACACCCCCATCGCCTCGAAGCCGCGGCCAGCCAGCTCCGGCCGCGCCTGGGTCGCCGATGGCGGCAGGCTGGCACCCATCACGTGGGAGAAGCCCACTCCGGCCTGTTCGAACAGCGCGCCTCCGCTCATGAGGCGAGAGCGGCCACCGCCGCCTTCGGCGCGGGTCCAGCTGTCCTCGTGAAACCCGGCCTGACCGTCCAGTTCGCTCAACTCGCTGCAGATCTGATCCTGCAGCCCGCGTAGAAAGGCGCGTACCGATTCACTGTCCATCTGGTATCCATCCGATCGAAAAGCCCGCATTCTAGTTTGCTCCGGCGAACAGGGTGCAGACGCTGGTGCCTTTGCCGGCGGCACAACCGGGCGGTTGCAGCGCGGCGACCGGTGCTGCGGCTATCATGAGCGCCTTGTCTGCCACCAAGTGCTCGCGCAGTGCCCGATTTCGCTTCTCCCCAATCGTCCACCCGACTGATCCAGATGGCGCCACCGCGCGAGCAGCGCGGGGTGCTGGCGCAGTGGCGCTTCGGCCTCAAGCCGCGCGAGGAGGACCACTGCACCGTCGATCTGCCGGTTTTTGAAGATTGTGCGGAAGTCTGGCGGCCGCACGGACGCCTGCGCTACGGCAAGCTCGGCGGTGCCGGCTTCATCGCCGATGACGAGCTGATGATGGCCGATCTGAAGCTGTCGGAGTACGACTTTGACGATTTCTCCACCACCTCCGAGGAAGCCTACCGGCGCTTGACCGACTATGCCCGCGCCTCCGGCTACCCCTTCGTGCTGCGGGTGTGGAATTATTTCTCCCGGATCAACGAGGGCGATGGCGACGACGAGCGCTATCGCCAGTTCTGCAGCGGTCGCCAGCGCGCGCTGGAGCGCGACTGGTTTGACGAAGACCCCGCCGCCACGGTGATCGGCCGACCGGGGCAGTCTTCCCGACTGCAGGTGATCTGGCTGGCCAGCAAGCGGCCCGGGCGCTGCCTGGACAATCCGCGCCAGGTCACCCCCAAACGCTATCCGCGCGAGTACGGAATCAACCCCCCGCGATTCTCCCGTGCAATGTACTGGGAGGGCGCGCGCGGCGAACTGCTGCTGATCAGCGGCACCGCGAGCTTGGTCGGCCATGAATCGGTGCACGACGGCGATCTGGCCGCGCAAGTGGCCGAAATCCGCCGCAATATCGACAGTCTGCTGATCCAGGCCGGCGATGTGCGGGGTCGCTCGATCGGATACCAGACCGGCGCGGTATTCCGGGTCTATGTGCGCGACGGCGACCGTCTGGCCGAGGCGGCTGTACTGTTCCGCCAGAATTTTCCTGACCAGGTGCAGTTCCTGGTGGTTGAGGGCGAGGTCTGCCGGCGCGAGTTGATGATTGAGGTGGAAGGAGTGATTCAGCTGTGAGTGAAAGCAAGGTCGAGCATCCCAGCGAGGAGCGATTTCGCGCAGCCTTCAATCTGATCGAACCCTGGGTGGAGCAACGCTACGGCATTCCGATCCGGATCAGCGACGTACCCGATCCCTTTACCGGTGATCTCGACGGCGCCGAGATCAAGGTCGATCACGACGTCACCGCCGAGGACGCGCTGTTCATCATCGCCCACCTGTTTGGCCACACCGTGCAGTGGAATCTGTCCGAACGTGGCCGCACCCTGGGCGTTCAGGCGCCCGACCCGGGCATCAGCGAAGAACGTCTGGCCGAGCTCTATGATTACGAGAAGGAAGCGGCGCAGCTGAGTCTGGCGCTATTCCATGAAGCTGGCGTGCACGACCTGGACCAGTGGGTGAGCGATTACTTCCACTGCGATTGGGGCTATCTGGCGCACTACTACCGCACCGGTGAAAAGCGCCCCTTCCGCAGCTTCTGGGTGGACGGCACCGACCCCATCGAGGCCATTGAAATTCCCGAATTCCACCCCACCTGTTGGCGTGCAAGGTCGGGGGGAATTGTGCTTTAGAGGGCCCAGTGCAAAGGGCCCAGGATGCCTTCAAGCGCCTCCAACGAGGCTTCTTCTGGGCCCCAGGCCCTGAGCCCTGGGCCCTGAACACTGCGCCCTTGTCCCCGACCATTGCCATCGCCCGTGAAACCTGCTAGCGCAGTCTGAACAAATGCGTTATGCTGCTTCGTTCCCTTCGCCCTGCTCAACGTACCCCTGTCTCTATGGAAAATCCTGAGAAGCTGCAATCCCAGATCCAGCAACAGTCCGAGATCAAGCAACTGATCACCAAAGGACGGGAGCAGGGCTTTCTGACTTACGCGGAAGTCAACGACCACCTGCCTGATGACATCGTCGATCCGGAACAGATCGAAGACATCATCGGCATGATCAACGACATGGGCATCGAGGTGCACGAGACTGCACCGGCCGAGTCGGCGATCGTGCAGGAAAATCCCGCTGCCCCGCCGGATGAAGACGCCACCGAGGAAGCGGTTGCGGCACTGGCGGCGCTGGACGCCGATGTCGGTCGCACCACTGATCCGGTGCGCATGTACATGCGCGAGATGGGTACGGTCGAGCTGCTCACTCGCGAGGGCGAAATCGCGATCGCCAAGCGCATCGAGGAAGGCCTCAACCAGGTGCAGCTGGCGTTGAGCAACTTCCCCTGGTCGATCCAGATCCTGCTGGAAGAATTCGAGCTTCACCTGGAAGGCAAGAAGCGCCTTTCCGAGGTACTCACCGGCTTCCTTGAGTTCGAGCTGGGCAGCGATCCGCCGGAAGAGCCGGAGTCCGACGAGGAAGAGGAAGTCGACGCCAGCGCCGATGACGACAGCGACGGCGACAGCGATGACGACGACGAGGACGACGACGGCGAGGAAGAGAAGGCCAACACCGGCCCGGATCTGGTCGAAGTGCGCACTCGCATGGGCCAGATGCGCGAGTGGTATGACGAATTCCAGGAAGTGATGAGCGAGCACGGGCTGGAGCACCCGCGGGTGGTCGAGCTGCGTGAGCTGATGACCAGCGAATTCCTGATGCTGCGCCTGCCCACCCAGATGATCGAGGGCTTCACCCGCAAGGTTCGCGAGGTGGTGGTGAGCATTCGCGCCACTGAACGCGCGATCACCGATCTGTGCGTGAACAAGGCCAAGATGCCGCGCCGCGACTTCATCCGCAGCTTTGTGGGTTCGGAAACCGACAAGGAGTGGATTGATCGCGAGATCGCCAAACGCACCAAGTACGCCGCGAATCTGAAGAACGTGCGCGAGCAGGTGCTGGCCGAGCAGGACAAGCGGCTGCTGATTGAGCGCGCGTTGCACCTGGCCACCGCCGACATCAAGGACATCAACCGCGCGATGTCGATCGGTGAAGCCAAGGCGCGCCGGGCCAAGAAGGAAATGGTCGAGGC
>JAGRJL010000069.1 GCA_020442775.1 Lysobacterales bacterium
CCCAGATCGGCTGCGTCTCCCAGTGCCAGTACGCTGGACATGCCCAGACCGCGGTTGGCGGCCCAGTCAACGATCACGCTGGCGATCGCGCCGGAGGTGGAGACGAAGGCCACGCTGCCGTTCTCAGGGGTGGCCGGGCACAGACTCAGGTTGAGCTTCAAGCGCGGCAGGATCACGCCCTGACTGGCCGGACCCACCACCCGCATCCGGCTGCCCTCGACGCTGCGCAGGATCTTGCGCAGGTCGCCGCGCCGACTGCGCCAGGTCAATGGATCCGGATCGCACAGACTGATCACCACCGCGCAGCCGGTATCGCGGGCCGCAAGGCTTTCGATCATCGCCGGAATGCCCGCCCAGGGGGTCATGATCAGGGCCAGGTCGATCGCCGGAGGCAGTTCGCTCACGTCCGCTAGTGCGGGCCGTCCGAAGATCAGCGGCCGATGGCGATTCACCAGATGGACCTGGACTTCGGCGGTTTGCTCCAGCAGGTGGCGGGTGATGCCGGTGCCCACCGAGTCTGGCTGGTCCGAAGCGCCAATGATTGCGACCGACTTTGGCCGAAACAGCCGTTCGATGGCCGGAGGCGGGCGTTTGGAGGATTGCGCAGGCATCAGCTGCCTAGGATAGCCAATGCCGGCTGGAGCATTCCCTCCAAACCGGCCGGCATGGTGGCTGTGCAACGCCCGAGCGAACTGACTGCCTAGTCAAACCATGTGAGCGCGAGATCCTGTGGCGCGCTGGGGAAGTTCAACAGTGTCCCTTCGGCGCGCAGATATACCTCAACCGTGTGCAGGCCTGTCCCCAGCGCACTAGTGGCGCTTCCCGGAGCGCTGAGATAGGAGGCGCTGAGCGTTCGCGAAGCCTGTCCCGCGCCCACCGCCAGCTGCTGCACGCCGTGCGCGCCTACCTCGACCCCATCAATCCTCAGGCCGAGGATGAACGTGGCAAAGCCGTCCGCATTGTCTGCCTGGATGCGCGTGCGTGCATTGAACTGAACGATACCGTCGTGCCCCGTTGGGATGACGATTTGTGCGCTGGTGAGGGTGACGTTAGTGCCGGCAGGAGGGCAGCCGGGCTGGCCGATGGTGGTCGCCACACAGCGCCAGGTGTAGGTTGAGCAGAGTTGCTCAGGTCCAAAGGGGGCTGCGCCTGCCACCGATCCCGCGTGAGCAGTGATCATGCGTGCGCTGCCAAGACCCCAGCAAACGCCGTTCTCATGGGCGCCGCTGGGTGAGCCGGCTTGATCGGATCCAAATGCCAGCTCACTGCCGATCAACGTGAGATTGCGTTGCTCTCCTGAAACCAGCGAGTGCGCGGAATGCAGCATCATCGCCGCCTGCAATTCAGCGTCTGGATCCAGATCATTGACGCTCCAGGCGGCATTGTGGGTGCTCTGGCAAAGTCCACCACTGAAGATCCCTAGCAAAGCATCTCCGAAGCCATCGTCTATACCGCTGTTGCAGGCATTGAATCCCCGGCCTGATGCCAAACTGATTGCCCAGATTGATCGGCCACTTTGATTGCTGATCAGATTGTTGAGGATCGGTACGAAGGGGCGATCGAGATCACCCTCGTTGACGTCGATGCCGTTGGTGGGGTCGTAGGTGGTCAGGTTGATGGCTGCCGTTTCGCCGGGCAGGCTGGCGATGCTGAGATTCGACAGCGGCTGCACCAGCAACGAGAGGCCGCTGTTCGCACCGACAGCAAAGCGTCCTGGGCGAGACGGATGCGCGCTGGCGACCAGATCCACCGTGTGCTGCCCCGCGGCCAGTTCGGTGCTGGCCAGCACGTTGAAGGCGTGCATCACCGGGCGTTGCGAGGAACCCCAGTCGGTGACCGGAATGGATGAGTAGCTGTCGTCTCCGTCAAAGCGTATTCGGACGGTCCCTGCGGGTGCGTCAATCGGAAAGTAGCGACCGTCCGCAATCGCGAGCACGCGCGCCGGCGATTGCAGATCAATCGTGTGTACCAGCACCGGCTGAAACTCGGTTCCGTCGATGATCTGGTCGCTTTCCAGAACGCTGAACTGGGACTGATCGCGAGCGCATGGTTCAAAACCGTCAGCGCGAATGACCTCAGTTGAGCTCAATGGGCAGGCTCGGCTTGCAGATGGCGCAAGGGTTGCAGCCAGTACAGTGGCGCCAATCAAGATGAAGCCTCGCACAGAGTGAAAGCTCAACTCGCGGTCCTGAGTTTTGCAACCAGGTTTCGAAGCGTGTCCTGAGACTCTGCGCTGAACCAACCGTCAAGGAAACGATCCAGTTCGTCCGTAGGCGTTTGGTCAATGCAGGAGGCCAGATCCATTCTGCAAATGCGGCGATTCACCGCGAAGGCCGCTGGCGGGAGCGCCAGATGCCGCTGCAGCCAGCCGATAGCGTCAGCGATCACGTTCTCGGGAGCGCTGAGTTGATCAACCAGGCCAATATCCAAGGCTTGGGATGGGTCAATCAGGGCTCCTTCGACAATCAGTCGCTCGGCTCGGTACGCACCTACGAGGCGCTGCAAGCCCCTTGCGATGACAGCGGGCAATGCCAGTCCGACCTGGGTTTCGTTGAGCCCGATTCTAAATTCGCCGGAAGCCATGACGCGGTAGTCGCACCAGATTGCGAGCACGGCACCACCAGCGGGGCTGTGGCCGGTGATCGCCGCAACTGTGGGAATCGGCGAGGTTGCCAGAGCGCGCATGGTCGCCGAGAAATCGCGCCAGAAATCAGCCATTGCCTGCCGATCCAAAGTCAGCAGCGTCGGCACGTCGAGCCCCGCGGAAAAAATCCCCGGTGCACCGCTGAGAATCAGCCCGCGATAACCTGCCGATAGGGCGTCCGCGATCGAACCGCGCAAGACTGAAACCAGCGATGGATTGAGCGCATTGACCGGTGGGCGCGCCAAGCTCAGTTCGAGAATGGAGCCGTGCTCAATCTGGTTCAGCATTGGTTGCAACTTCAGCGAATCTCTGTTTGTCCAATCCGATGATCGCATTACGCGCCATCGGTGGATCACCGATGGCGCGTATTGATTGCGGAGAAGGCCTACTCGAAGCCGTCGATCAGGATCGTGTCGGGATCGCAGGCTACGGGCACGGCAAAATCCTCGGTTTCATCGCCTCGGGCAAAGGCGCCACCGATCGCGTTCAGACCCAGTCCCTTTGCCGCAAAGCCGTTCCAGATGGCGCACTGATTGGCTCCGCCGTTGTTGGGTTGGTCAGCCAGCAGAATCGCATCACGAGCGTTCACCATCGTCGGTGAGCACGGCTGCAGCTTCATTCCGTCAATGACCAATTGAATCAGCAGGTTGTTGCCGCCGGTGCCGCTGTACAAGTCCGGATCGAAACCATACTGATCGACCAGATTCCAGTAGACGTTCCACAGCGCACCAACCCATATCTCGCCGACCCCATGTGGGGCGTTGGTGGTTGCGACGTCAGCATAGGTCTGAGGATTGACCGCGGGGTCAGGAGAGAACGGGAAGTTTCGGAAGCCCGGGCCGGTGGCGCGATCCTGGAACTGCGCATACGTCGCAAGGAATCTCGGCGTATCCCGGGTATCGGTCGCCTTGGCGTGCAGCACCAGCGCCCAGAAATCACTCCAACCTTCACCACCCTGTTCGGAGGTGACGCCACCCCCGAGGTCGGTTTGGAGGCAAAACGCCTGCGCCGGGCCGCCAGTCAAGCGATTGGAAATTCCGTGGCCGTACTCGTGGTTGATGATGCCTGCATCCATATCGGAGTCGCGATGCGGCAACGTGGAGCGCATCGTCACGTTGACGCCGGGTGCCGGCAATTGCGCCTTGATGGTATTGCCGTCATTCAGGCTTACCATCATCGAGTTAATCGTCACTGAGCCGCCTTGGGCCCCAGCTCCCATCGAGATCGTGGCATTGGGGTCTGCTGCGTCGTTGTTGACGACAATGGCTGCGACCGCTCCTGCATTTTCAGCGTTGAGCACCTTCACTCCAAACTCGCAGCCGCCACGGTCGAGAATGGCGATCTGCCCGGTGAGGCTGCCGGCGGTCGAGGGTTCACAACTGTCACTGCCTGTGCCGGTCCCGTCATTGACTAGCTGAAGGTTACCGGTCAAACCAGTTTGGTCGAAAATGGGTCCGAAGCTTGCCGCTGAACCTGCATACGTCCCGGCAATGGCGGCTGGGGCGTTCACTTCCAACTCCACCGGCGCCAAGAATCGGAACATCTGCATGCGCGGGGCGCTGCCATCGGATGGTGTTCCAAAGTTGGCATTGCCATTTTGCGGTCCGTTTGGGCCGCCGAGCATCTGATCCAGCGCATCTGCGTTGACCGCGTCATTGCCGGCGCCACCATTGCCGTAATTGTTGGTCTGGAAGTTACCGGCGGGTTCGTCGAATCCGTACTGGTAAGTCACATCGTGCATGATGTTGTTCC
>JAGRJL010000711.1 GCA_020442775.1 Lysobacterales bacterium
GGTCCGGACTCGCCGATGCGCTATGGGCTGCCGGACTACTCGGTGGACTACGAGTTCCTGCCCTCCGACTTCATCCAGGTCAACGCGGCGATGAACCGGATGATGGTGGCGGCAGCAGTGAACGCGCTGGCGCTGAAACCGGAAGATCGGGTGCTGGACCTTTTCTGTGGGTTGGGCAATTTCTCCCTGCCGATCGCTCGCTCCGGGGCCAGGGTCTGTGGCGTCGAGGGCGCGCCCGAGCTGGTTGCCCGGGCCAGGCACAATGCCGAAAGGCAGGGCCTGGCGGTGGAGTTCGCAGTCGCCGACCTGAGCGCAGACCATCGGGATGTCAACTGGGCGCAGGATCACTGGAACAAGCTGCTGCTGGACCCACCGCGTGCGGGCGCAGCGGAGGTGCTCAAATATCTGCCGGGCAGTCGAGTGGAACGGGTGGTCTATGTGTCCTGCCATCCGGGCAGTCTGGCCAGAGACGCCGGCGTTCTGGTGCGCGAGCATGGCTTTGCGCTCAGCGCGGCGGGCGTGATGGACATGTTCCCGCACACCGCGCACGTTGAATCACTGGCGATCTTCGATCGAATGCGCTGAGATCAGTGATGGCCATTGAGATTGAACGCAAGTTTCTGCTCGCCAGTGAGGGCTGGCGTGAACAGGTGCGGCAGTCACTGCCCATGATCCAGGCCTATCTGGGGGGCGACGGCTGCTCGGTGCGGGTGCGGGTGAGCGGCGATCAGGCGTGGCTGAACATCAAGAGCGCTGTGGCTGGAACCACCCGGCAGGAGTTCGAATATCCGATCCCGCTGGGTGACGCCCAGCAGCTGATCGCACTGGCGGGCGGCCCCAGTATCGACAAGACCCGGCATCTGATCGATGTGGATGGTTGGATCTGGGAGATCGACGAGTTTCATGGTCGCAACCACGGGCTGGTGGTTGCGGAGATCGAACTGCCCGATGCGCAGGCTGCATTCGCGCGCCCGGAGTGGCTGGGCGACGAAGTGACCGACGATCGACGCTATTACAACAACGCGCTGGCAAGCGCCCCTTTTGACAGCTGGGAGGCGGCATGAGCGCCTTGATGATCGGGATCGACGGGGTCACGCTGGAGGCCGATGCCAGGGCGTGGATCGGTGATCCGCGGGTGGCCGGCGTGATCCTGTTCGCTCGAAACATCGTTGACAGGGCGCAGTTGCGCGCATTGATTGCGCAAATTCGTGCGGTCAAACCTGATTTGCTGCTGGCGGTCGATCAAGAGGGAGGTCGGGTCAGGCGCCTGCGTGAGGGCTTTGTCAGGATCGGGCCGCTGGGTGAGATTGGTGCGCTTTGGGAGCGTGATCCTTCGCTGGCCCGTCGTGCGACCCGCCTGCATGCGGAACTGATGGCTTATGACACGCGACTGGCGGGATTTGATTTCAGTTTCGCCCCGGTTGCCGATGTGGCCGGGGGCAATGAATGCATCGGCGACCGCGCATTCCATGCCGACCCGGAAGTCGCCGCCCGGTTGGTGGCCCTTTACGTGGAGCGCCAGCAGGCCTGCGGCATGGCGGCGACGCTCAAGCACTTCCCGGGTCATGGCGCGGTGGAGGCCGACACGCACGTGGCACTGGCGGTCGATCAAAGGCCGCTTCCGGCGGTTGTCGATGACTTGCTGCCGTTCGCGGCCGGAATAGAGGCGGGCGCCCGCGCGGTGATGATGGCGCACGTGATCGTTCCGGGGATTGACCCGCTGCCGGCTGGCGCGTCCAGGGCCTGGATCCGGTTGCTGCGACAGACTCTGGGTTTTCGCGGTGCGATTGTCTGTGATGACCTGGCGATGGTTGGCAGCCACGGTTTGGGCGATCTGGGTGAGCGGTTGCGAGCGCATCACGATGCGGGCTGCGATCTGCTGCTGGTGTGCAAGCCCGATCAGGTCGAGACTGCCCTGGCGTCTGAGCTCAGCCTCCGTCGGCGCAGCCTGGCTCGCGTTCGCGCCCTGCGCCAGCGGCGCAGCATTCGGTTGCCGAGCGCGGAGCACTGGTGGAAGGCCTCCTGGGATACCCTGCAATCGTTGCTGGAACAGGCCGAACGTGCTTAGTGCGGGTTGCAGGGATCCGATCTGAGCGTTCTTTGCTACGACATGTCCAGCTGGCAAGCTGGCTATTGATGATCTTGATTTGCTTGGAGTACTGATTTGGATGATGTTGCCTTTGCCGCGGCGCTGGAAGTTGCCGATCTGATTCATGATCAGGCGAGCATCGAGCGGGCCCTGGACCGGATGGCCGCCGAGCTGGATCCAATGCTGGTGGGTACCCGCGCCATTTACGTGACTATCCTGACCGGCGGTCTGGTCGCCGCAGGTCAATTGGCCACCCGTCTGAGTGCCGACATGGATTTCGACTATGTACACGTCAGCCGTTATCGCGGGACCACTCAGGGCCATGCTGTGCTGGACTGGGTTGCCGGGCCGCGGCTGGACTGGAAGGGCCGCGACGTGGTGCTGGTCGACGACATCCTGGACGAGGGCCACACGGTTGCCGCGTTGATCGCCGACGCGCGCGAACGCGGTGCCGCCAGCGTGCGCCTGGTAGCGCTGTGTGAAAAGCGCCACGAGCGCAGAATGCCAGGAGTCAGCGCCGACGTGGTCGGTCTGGAAGTGCCGGATCGCTATGTGTTCGGCTATGGCATGGATTGCTACGAGCGTGGCCGCCAGCTGCCGGCGATCTATGCGCTGAAGGAGGGCTAGTGGGCATCGATCTGGCCATCATCGGTGGCACCGGCCTCTACCAGCTGGAAGGCTTCGAGGTTGGTGAGAGCATCGAGGGAGTAACACCCTTCGGCCAGCCCTCGGCACCGATCCGCTGCGGTCAGATCGAGGGCCGCAAGATCGCCTTTCTGGCTCGGCACGGGGAGCAACATCAGCACCTGCCGCACCGGATCAACTATCGCGCAAACCTGTGGGCGCTGCACGCGGCCGGGGCGCGGCGGATCG
>JAGRJL010000712.1 GCA_020442775.1 Lysobacterales bacterium
AGCTTGTCGTCCGACAGCACCGGAATCCACGGCCCCAGGTCCACATTCCAGCCGTGCATTTCCGGCTGCTTGTCCATATGCCCGTACATCAGCACGCAGTCGTCACCCTTGCCCGGAATCTCGATCAGCAGCAGCGGCGTTCTCCCGGCAAGCTGGATACGCTCGATCTGCATCCCGCTGATCGGCTGTGCGCGGGCCCAGGTTTCGAGCAGATCCATCGCTTCCGCCATATAACCGCGGTCGGACCACTGCGGATCGAACATTGGCGACTTGTTGGGAATCTTGATGTAGGTCGACAGTTCCGGGATCACTTCCCGGTCCCATTTCTCAGACACGAAACTCATCAACTTGTCGCTGGACATTCCTGACTCCCTTGATTGACGCATCAACCCCGAGCTGGTCGACGCTCGCGGGCGCTAGTGTACTCGCTTGGACCTGCACGAACCCCGGGCCGCCTGCCTTTTTCGACCCGGCTGCTGCGAACTGAAGAATCTTCTTACCCGCGGCGAGCCAAGTTCTTACCCGAAAGCGGGAGTTATGCCGATCCCCATTGCGAACGGCGACACCTAGGCTTTCCCCACCGCAGCACGACGCCGCGGACGGCAATCGGCACTGCCGCCGGTTCCGCAACCATGATCAGGAGATCCAGCATGAACCGCTTGTTCCAATCGATGTTGCTCAGCCTCGCCCTTGCCTTCACCCTGCCGGCCTTCGCCGGTCAGTCGGTGGACATCAACAGCGCCGACGCCACCACGCTGGCCGAGAGCCTGGACGGAGTCGGTCCGGCCAAAGCCAAGGCGATCATCGAACATCGCACCGCCAACGGCCCCTTCAAGAGCGCCGACGAACTGGCCGCAGTCAAGGGCATTGGCCTGGCCACGGTCGATAGGAATCGGGAATTCATTCGGCTCGGCGCAGCCAAGGCCGGCAAGTAGTCCGACAGCGAATGGAGACCGCTCTGACAGCGGCGCCACGGATGGCGGCGTCCCGGTGCAGCTCAGGCTGGCCGGGACGCCTTGGCACGCGGAGCGGCGCAGGTCCAGGTGAGAATCTTCTGTCCAATCCTGATCGATTGGCTTTGGCGATCACCACAGCAGCTCGCCACTGGGCGATGATGTAATGCCCGACAGCAACCGAGTGGGAAGATGACTGCCACCACACAAGCACGTACCCCGCCCTGGCTGTGGTGGCTGCTGGCGCTGTTCGGCATCTTCGCTTTCATGGCGCTGGCGGTCACCGCGCTGGGCTGGATAGGCTTCAAGATCTTCACCGAACAGGCTCTGATCGCGATCCGTGCCGATCCGGTGGTGAGATCCGCAGTAGGCCAGGTGCACGACATCGAACTGGACTTCACCGCGACCTTCAATGCGCCGGACGTCAACGAGTTCGGCTACCGCATCGACGGCGAACGCATCGACGGCCTGCTGGTGGGTGAGTTCATCACCATTGACGCCGACCACGAAGAACTGCGCAGCGGCACCTTGCGCCTGGATGACGGCCGGGTACTGGAAATCGGCACCGTGCAGCAACGGATTCCGGACCCCACCGCGGCCGAAGCCGAGGCAGAGCCGTACTGAGCGCAGCGATCGTCGGTGCTCGCTGAACCCACGTTGGCGTGAGAGCGCTGCCTGTTTGCGCCTGGCTATGCCATCCTAGCGCGCCTCTAGGTTGATCGCTGGTTCATGCTCGAGGTCTATCGCTCCAGCCGGCTGGAACGTCTGGCGGATCTGCTGTTGGTCAAGCTGGCGGCTTCGGCACCGACGCTGCCGCTGATGCCGCAGACCATCGTGGTCGGTCATCTGGGCATGAAGCGCTGGCTGATGCGCCATCTGGCCGAGCGAACGCTGGTCGACGGGCGTCCGGGGATCGCTGCCAATCTGCAGCTGCAGCTGCCCGGTGAGTGGCTTGATCAGCTGGCGCAAAGCAGACTGGGTGAGCAGCTCAACGCCGACCCATACCAGCGCGCCAATCTGCGCTGGCGGATCTTCGCCCTGCTGCCCGATCTGGAGCAGGAGCAGATCCAGCGCTATCTGAGCGGTCAACAGTCGGCACAGCGTCGCTTTCAGCTCGCCGACAGGCTGGCCAGCCTGTACGTGCAATACGCGGTTTATCGCGCCGACTGGCTGGCTGCCTGGGAGCAGCAGCGAACGGCGAGCACGATCGGTAGTCACTGGCAGGGCAGGCTGTGGCGGATGCTGCGCGAGGGCATCGGGCGCCCACACCGGGCGACCCGAAGCAGCGCGCTGCAGTCCCAGCTGGCGCACCAGCCCATCAGCCCGGATCCGCTGCATGTATTCGGGGTCAATCACCTGCCCCCCGACGTGCTGCAGACCCTGCTGACGGTTTCTGCGCGGCAGCCGGTCATGCTCTATTTTCCCGATCCCTGCCGGGAGATCTGGGAGGACCTTCGACAGCGCGCGGCAACCCTCACCGGCGCCCTGCCCGACAGCGAATTTCACAGCAATCACCGGCTACTGGCGGCCTTGGGCAAGCTGGGTCAACAGTTCACCGTGCTGCTCAACGCGAACGCCGAGCAGATCGACGACCGTCGCGACGCGCTCGATCAGGAGGCGCAGGCGGTCAGCGCCGCAGCCCCATTGCTGACCCGACTGCAGCACAGCATCCGCACGCTGCAGCCGCAGCTGAGCCCGCAGAGCGAAGAACACGGCCGCAGCGATGCCTCGCTGCGGGTGCACCGATGCCACACCCGTTTGCGCGAACTCGAAGCACTACGCGACGCGGTCTACGACTTTCTGAGCGCCCACCCGGACGCCGAGGCCCGCGACGTGGTGGTGATGGCGCCCGACATCAATCAGTACGCGCCCTTCCTCGCCGCGGTTCTCGGCAGCGCGGGGCGCCACCAGGGTCCGCTGCCCTACCACCTTGCCGATCTCCCGCTGCGCCGCAGTCATCCGCTGCTGCATGCATTCGCCGAACTGCTTGAGCTGCCGCAGCAGCGGCTGGGGCGTTCCCAGGTGCTGGCAATGCTGGATCTGCCGGCGGTGGCACGCCGCCTGGGTCTGGACCCTTCCGACAGCGAAGCGCTGACCCGCTGGCTGGATCGGGCGGAGGTCGCCTGGGGGCTGGACGGCAGGATGAAGGCCGAGTTCGGGGCCGCGGCAATCGAACAGAACAGCTTTGCCTTCGGTCTGCAGCGGATGCTGGCCGGCTATCTGATTGGCGACGAGCAGCCGCTACCGCTGCTGGATGAGGAGATCGTGCCGGCACTGCCGCCGCAGGGCCCCGCGGTCGATGCGCTGGGTGCACTGGACCAG
>JAGRJL010000070.1 GCA_020442775.1 Lysobacterales bacterium
GCGTGCTCATCACCGATCACAACGTCCGCGAGACGCTCGGAATCTGTGATCGTGCCTATGTCCTGGCGCAGGGGTCGGTATTGGCCGAGGGTGAACCGCAAAGCCTGCTGGCCGATCAGCGAGTCCGCGAGGTTTATCTGGGCGCACAGTTTTCCCTGTGAGGTCGGGCTGCCGGGTTGACGCCGATCAGGTCAGGCTGCGCTCAGCTTCCGTTAGTGCTGGTAACTCGGTGGCGAACTCAGCAGAATCGACAGCATGAAGCCTGCGCTTTCTCTGCAACTTGGCCAGCATCTGGCACTGACTCCTCAGCTGCGCCAGGCGATTCGCCTGCTGGCGCTGTCCACGCTGGAGCTCAAGGGTGAGTTGACCGAAGCGGTGGAGACCAACCCGTTACTGGAATTCGACGAGGGCATCAGCGAGAACCCGGTACCGGAGGCGGAGGAGCCGCGATCAGAGGGTCCGGAAGCGTCGGAGACCGAGCGTGACGCAGGCAGCAACGATGCTGAAGCGGAATTTCAGGCCAGCGACGACGATAGCTGGGCCCTGAGCGCCAGCGGTAGCGGCAGTGGCAGCGGTTCAGGCGAAGGCGACAGCGCGGAAGCGCGCATGTCGGCCGAGGAGGACCTTAGCGCCCATCTGTTGTGGCAACTGCATCTGACCCCGCTGAGCGATCGCGACCAGGCCATCGGCGTCGCGCTGATCGAATCACTGGATCAGGACGGCTATTGGCGCTCCGGGATGGAGTCCCTGATTGCCGCGCTGTCACCCGAGCTTAGCGTGGATCCCGAGGAGGTGGAGGCGGTCAGACACCGGATCCAGCGCTTCGATCCGATCGGCGTTGCCAGCTGCGATCTCGCCGACTGCCTGGATGTGCAGCTCAGCGAGGGCACCCAAAGCGAGGTGGTGGGACTGGCCCGGACCCTGGTCAGGGAACATCTGGGCGAACTGGCCAAGGGTGAGCAGGCATTGGCCAAGCTGGCCCATTCACTGGCTGTCAGCGCCGAGCAATTCGCCGAATCGCTGGCTCTGATTCGCTCACTGGATCCCAAGCCTGGCGCCGCCTTTGCGACCGAGGCGCCCGAATATGTGGTGCCGGATGCGGTAGTGGTGCGCCGCGAAGGACAGTGGCAGGTGCGCTTGAATCACGAATTGATGCCGCGGCTGCGGATCAACCGGACCTATGCCGATCTGGTCCGCAGCGTGTCCCGGGACGACGCCAGCTATCTGCGCGGTCGCCTGCAGGAGGCGCGCTGGCTGATACGGAGCCTGGAGCAGCGCGACGACACCGTGCTCAAGGTGGCGCAGGCGATCGTCGTGCGGCAGCAGGGTTTTCTCGATCAGGGCGCCGAAGCGATGAAGCCGATGGTGATGCGCGAGATTGCCGAAGACGTCGGCGTGCATGAATCCACGGTTTCCCGAGTGACTACCCGCAAGTACTTGCATACCCCGCGCGGAACCTTTGAATTCAAACACTTCTTCTCTTCACACGTGGCGACCAAGGACGGCGGTGAGGCCTCCAGCACCGCGATTCAGGCGATGATCAAGCGGCTGGTGGATGAGGAATCGCCCAACAAGCCGCTGTCCGACAGCAAGCTGTCCGCCCTGCTCAAGGAGAAGGGGATCCTGGTTGCCCGTCGGACCGTGGCAAAATACCGCGAGGCGATGAGAATTCCGCCGTCCCACGAAAGGGCGCGAGCGCCATGATTGTTCACCAAGGGAATGCCCGCGGAGCCGCCCGCTGTGATTTGATGATGGTCAGTTCACGAACGCCGCAACTGGCGCTTGTGAATCGAACTCGCCACCCTTAGCTCTAGGGTGGACCAACACCGAGCGACAATAGGGTTGCCGGTGCACTGTAGGAGGAAGTCCATGAAGATCGTGCTGACAGGCCGCCAGATCGACGTCACCCCGGCGTTGAACGAGTACGTCCACAGCAAGTTCGACCGCCTCTCACGCCACTCCGATGACGTGATCAATGTGCAAGTGGTACTCGAGTGCGAGAAGCTCGAGCACAAGGCAGAAGCGACCATCCATCTGCGCGGCAGAACCGTGCATGCCAACGCCGAAGGCGTCGATATGTATGCGGCAATCGACCTGCTGGCCGACAAGCTCGATCGCCAGGTCATCAAGCACAAGGAACGGGCGACTGATCATCATCGATCGGAAGCGCAGAAAGCCGCATCCTTCTAGCTCATCCCCACCCGATAATCAGACAGCAAAGGCGAGGTCCGGCAACGTGCAATTGGTCGATCTGTTGAGCCCCGGGCGCACTCAGGCCGGACTCGCCATTACCAGCAAGAAGCGCCTGTTGGAGCATCTGGCGCGGATGCTGGCCGAAGACGGTGATCCCGAGCTGACCCGAATCATTTTCGACGGACTGGTTTCCCGGGAGAAGATGGGGTCGACTGGTCTGGGTCACGGGATCGCCATTCCCCACGGACGCATTGCGGCGGATATCGCGCCGGTGGCGGCGTTCGTGCGCCTGCGCGATCGGATCCCCTTCGATGCCGCAGACGGTGACGGGGTGGACCTGATTCTGGCGATGGTGGTTCCGGATCACTTCAGCGATCAGCATCTGAAGCTGCTGGCGCTGCTGGCCGAGATGTTTGACCAGGGCAAGGTGGTGGCCGATCTGCGCGCTGCGCCGGACGATCACAGCCTGTATCAGGTCCTGGCCGACTGGCGCCCCAAGCGGGGCTCCGGCTGATGCGCAAGATCTCGGTTTCGAACCTGTTTGAAGATCTCAGCAGCCGTCTGAAACTGAGCTGGAGCAAGCCGGACATCGGCGGTGGCGCATTCATTGATGCCAGCGAGCATCGGGCCAAGCGCCCGACTCTGGTTGGCTATCTCAACCTGATCCACCCAAACAAGATCCAGATATTCGGGCGGGAGGAGATCCACTATCTCGACAATCAGGCGGTTCGCACCCGTCGCAACACCCTGAAAACCATCTTCGATCTGAAGCCCGCGGTGATCCTGGTCGCGCGCGGTCAGGAGGTGCCCGAGGATCTGCAGCGCGCCGCCAATCGTGCCCGGGTGGCGCTATGGACCTCCCCGCTGCGCGGCCACGAACTACTGACCTATCTGCAATACCACCTGGCCAGGTCGCTGGCCGAACGGATCACCCTGCACGGGGTGTTCCTGGAGGTCTATTCGATCGGGGTGCTG
>JAGRJL010000713.1 GCA_020442775.1 Lysobacterales bacterium
ACGAAGCGGTGATCGGCAAGGCCGAAGCACTGCTGGCCGCGATCAAGCCGCATATCACCTATTTCCACTCCTCCCAGTACATCAATGATCTGGCCAACGGCGACATTTGCCTGGCCGTCGGCTGGTCCGGCGACATCTTCCAGGCTGCCGACCGCGCCGACGAGGCCGGTCAGGGGGTGGAAGTGGCCTACGTGATTCCCAAGGAAGGCGCGGCCATGTGGTTCGACATGCTGGCCATTCCGAAGGATGCGCGCCACGTCGACAATGCCTACAAGTTCCTCGACTACCTGATGCGTCCGGAAGTAATGGCGGGGATTCAGAACTACGTGGCCTACGCCAGCGCCAACAGCGCCGCGTTGCCGCAGGTGGACGAGGAGATTCTCACCAATCCGGGGATCTACCCCAGCGACGAAACCAAGGCCAAGCTGTTTACCTTTGCGGTGCTGCCACCCGAAGTCGACCGGCTCTACACGCGGATGTGGACCCGTCTGAAAACCGGTCAGTAAGCACTTTGCGGGGCGGCAGGTCTGTCGCCCCGCAAGTCCAGGCGTAGTGAATGCGGCCTAGCCGCGCAAGGAGCAAGAGCGCATGTCAACCGCACCCGCCCCCTCCGCAAGCGGCGTCACCCCCCGGCAGGACATGCTGGGCGCCGACGACTACGTCAAGCTCACTGATATACGCAAGGAATATGACGGCTTCGTCGCGGTGGACGAAGTCAATCTGTCGATCCGCAAGGGCGAGATCTTTGCCCTGCTGGGCGCGTCCGGCTGCGGCAAGTCAACGCTGCTGCGGGTGCTCGCTGGATTCGAACAACTGACCCGCGGCAAGGTGGAGATCGACGGTCAGGCAATGGCCGGTCTGCCGCCCTACCATCGACCGACCAACATGATGTTTCAGTCCTATGCCCTGTTCCCGCACATGAGCGTGGAACAGAACGTGGCCTTCGGTCTGAAACAGGATGGCCTGCCCCCGGCACAGATCAAGCAGCGGGTCGACGAAATGCTCGGCCTGGTGCAAATGACTCGCTACGCCAAGCGCAAGCCGCACCAGCTTTCCGGCGGTCAGCAGCAACGCGTTGCCCTGGCTCGCTCGTTGGCCAAGGGCCCCAAGCTGCTGCTGCTGGATGAGCCGATGGGTGCGCTGGACAAGAAGCTGCGCTCACAAATGCAGCTGGAACTGGTCAACATCATCGAGCGTCTGGGAGTGACCTGCGCGATGGTGACCCACGATCAGGAAGAGGCGATGAGCATGGCTCATCGGATTGCGGTGATGGATGCCGGCAAGATCCGCCAGGTCGGCACCCCGGACGAGATCTACGAACAGCCCAATTCCCGCTTCACCGCCGGCTTCATTGGCCAGGTCAATCTTTTCGAGGGCAAGATCGAGGACGACGAGAAGGACTACATCACGGTGCGCAGCCCGGACCTGGAAGCGCCGCTCTACGTGGGCCACGGTGTGACCGGCTACGAGGGCATGGAGGTCGCGCTGGCGGTACGCCCGGAAAAGATCCTGATCAGCAAGGAGGAACCGGATCAGCCACACAACAAGGCCTTCGGGGTAATCGAGGAAATTGCCTATCTGGGCAGTCATTCGGTCTATCACGTGCGCCTGCCGAGCGGAAAGGAAGTACTGGCCAACATGACCAACGTCCGCCGCTGGGCCTCCGAATCCTTCACCTGGAATGATCAGGCCTGGGTTTCCTGGGGCGACCAATCCGGAGTGGTGCTGACCTCATGAACGGCTGGATGGCATGGGTCAGAGCCCGTACGCCGGGGCCGCGCTGGCTGGTCATCGCGGTGCCCTACCTGTGGATGCTGCTGTTCTTCGCGGTGCCCTTTGCGATCGCCCTGAAGATCAGCTTCTCCAAGGCGATGATCGCGATGCCGCCCTATTCGCCGATCGCCGAGTGGGCAGATTCCGCGCTCACCCTGAAACTGAGTTTCAACAACTATCTCTACCTGCTCCGCGACAACCTATACGTCAACGCCTATCTCAGCTCACTGAGCATCGCGATCACCGCCACGGTGCTTTGCCTGCTGCTCGGCTACCCAATGGCCTATGCGATTGCGCGAATGTCGCCGGCCAACCGCAACATCTGCCTGATGCTGGTGATCCTGCCGTCCTGGACCTCGTTTCTGATCCGCATCTACGCCTGGATCGGCATCCTGAAGAACAACGGGCTGATCAACAATCTGCTGATGGGTATGGGCCTGATCGACGAACCCTTGCAGATCCTGCATACCCAGGTGGCGGTGTACATCGGCATCGTCTACGCCTATCTGCCGTTCATGATCCTGCCGCTGTATTCCAATTTGGTGAAGCTCGATCACCGCTTGCTGGAGGCGGCCTACGATCTGGGCGCCAAGCCGTGGAAAGCCTTCCTGAAAGTGACCCTGCCGATGTCCAGGGCGGGCATCATCGCCGGCTCAATGCTGGTGCTGATTCCGGTGGTGGGTGAATTTGTCATCCCCGAGATGCTCGGCGGCCCGGATACGCTGATGATCGGGCGGGTGCTGTGGCAGGA
>JAGRJL010000714.1 GCA_020442775.1 Lysobacterales bacterium
TGGTACGCGGCAACTTCGCCCAGCCCTCCGGCAGCCAGTTCGCCATCATCATGGATGCCGGCGGCAACAACACCGCCCCGCACGCCGACAGCCGCGATCTGGAGTTTGATGCCAACGGCAATCTGCTGGAGTCGGACGACGGCGGCATTTACCGGCGGCTGTCGCCCAGCGGCGCGGGCAGCTGGGTCTCGGTGATCGGCAACATGAACGTCATGGAGGTCCATGACCTGGCCCACGACCAGGTCAGCGACATCGTGATCATCGGCACCCAGGACAACGGCACCCACATCCAGCAGGCCGCCGGGATGCCGCGCTGGCTGTTCATCAACGGTGGCGACGGCGGTGATGTGGCAGTCGATGACAGCTCCCTGGGCAACACCGCCAGCTTCCGCTACATGAGTTCGCAAAACCTCGGCGGCTTTCGTCGACGGCAGTACAGCGCCGCCAATACCCTGCAGGGAAACACCGGCCTGCCGGGTATCGCCGACCCGCAGTTTGTGACCCCGGTGGAGCTCAGCTACGCCGACGATTCGCGGCTGCTGGTGGGCGGCAGCGGCACGCTCTACGAATCCACCAACGCCAACAGCGCTTCCCCGACCTTCACCCCCATCGGTGGCCCTGGCGCCAATCGCAACGCGATGGCCTATGGCGCCAATGGCGATGTGGGCGTCGCCTATGTGGGTCAGGCATCGGCGGTCCACCGCCGGGTCGGCGGCGGGGCCTTCCAGATCACTTCGGCGCTGCCTGCCGGTGCCAATACCCTGACCGATGTGGCGATGGATCCGGATGCGCCGGAACGGGTTTTCGCGGTCGACAGCAACCAGGTGTTCTTCAGTCCCGACGGCGGTGCCAACTGGAGCGATGTGACCAGCAACCTGCCGGCGATCGCCTCCTTCGATTTCCGCACCATCGAGTATCTGTCGGGGATCGGCGGAGCGAGCGACCGGGTCGCCCTGGGCACCCGATCGGGGGTCTACGTCAGCGCCGATGATGGCGCCAGCTGGTCCCTGTTCGGTGCGGGCATGCCTGATGTGCTGGTCTTTGACCTGCGCTTCAACGCACTCAGCCAAACGCTCTATGCCGGGACCCTGGGTCGTGGCGTCTGGCGGCTGGTGGTTGGATTGCCGGACGAGATCTTCGCTGATGGATACGAATAGCCGCGCGGACTCGCTGCCGGGCACCCCCAAGGCTTCGCTCCG
>JAGRJL010000715.1 GCA_020442775.1 Lysobacterales bacterium
GATCAGGAAGCGGGAGAGCCGCCAGCCGCCGAATGAGTGAATGGCCGGGGCGGCGCAAGGCCGCCTCGGCTGTGAAGCGTCGCCAGACAGGGCCTGGACGCTATCGCGATCGGCAGAATCTGGCTAGCATCCAGGGCCCTGATGAACAAGCGAAGCCTGCCGATGCGTGTCGATGGACTGTTGGTCAGCAATCTGGAAGCAATCCCCGGGGTCGGCATCAGCCGCCACTTCGGGCTGGTGCAGGGCAGTACGGTCCGCGCCAAGCACTTCGGCAAGGATTTCCTTGCTGGCCTGAAGAACATCGTTGGCGGCGAGTTGCGTGGCTACACCGAGTTGCTCAGCGAGGCGCGCGATGAGGCGATGCAGCGAATGGTGGCGCAGGCCAAGGCAGTAGGCGCCAACGCGGTGCTGAACGTACGCTTCTCCACCTCTTCGGTGGCGCAGGGTGCCGCCGAAATCCTGGCCTACGGGTCGGCCGTGGTGCTGGATCGGGAGTAGACCGATGGAAGGTCTGGTCCAGATCGGCATTGCGCTGGTCCTGCTGGTCATCGGCATCATTTTTGGCCAGATGAACGAACGCAGCCACTATCGCGACATCAAGCGGCGCGAAGCGCTGCTGCGGCGGATCATGATCCTGCCCGAGCGGCGGGTGCCGGCGGCGCTGCAGGCCGACGATACCCGGCTGGTCTGCGGTTCGGTCGTCATTTCCTCGGACTACTTCAAGCAGTTCTATGGTGGCCTCAAGAGTCTGGTCGGCGGCCGCATGGGCATGTACGAATCGCTGGTTGATCGGGCCCGGCGTGAGGCGATCCTGCGAATGAAGCGCGAGGCGCTCAATTTCGGCGCGCACGCGGTGTGCAATCTGAAGATCCAGACCTCATCGATCTCCCAGGGCGCACGCGACCGGATTGGCAGCGTCGAGGTGCTCGCCTACGGGACCGCGGTTCGGCCGGGAACGGTCATTACCGACGCAAATCGGGTGGGCTAGAGATCGGTCAATCACGATCCCGCCACCGGGTCAGGCAGGGGCGGACCTTCGAAAGCGCAGCAGGATCAGCGTGGCAAAGGCCAGTTCGATCAGCGAACCGGCCAATGCCCCGACCAGCACTGGCTGTCTGGTGACGACGCTGACTATCCCCGCCAGCGCCAGTGACGCACCCAGAATCAGATAGACCTTCAGACCATAGAGGGTGCTGAAGGTCAGATAGCGCCCGCCGATGATCAGCAGCATGGCGGGAAAGAACCATTCGACCCGATACAGCGCTGCGCCGTAGGCGATCGGTATGCACATCAGCATCCAGGCGGTGCCGGTGCCGGCCAGGCTGGCCAGCGGATTGCCTTTGCTATGGGCGCCGCTTTGCCCCAGCAGCTTTGACAGCAGCACCGAGAGCGGAAAGATCAGCATCCCGCCGATCAGCAGGGTGGCAATCGCGGTCATCGGAGTGCTCAGCCCCGCGGCAATGGCAGCGGCTAGCCAGGCAATCGCCGAGGCAAGAACCCCGGTGCCGCCATCGCCGTAGGCCTGTCGCATGTCCGCCTGCGCCTGTTCTATTCGCATCATCGCTCCTTTCAAAATCGGGTCCGGGCCACCGGGTCCATGGGGCCCTGTCATGTCAACGCCCGCAGTGGCAACATGCCAGCGCGCAGTCAGCGGCGAATAGTCACGCATGTCGACCTCTTACGAAACCCCTGAGCTACCCGAAGAAGTCAACGCGCCGGATCAGCGCCCGGCGCGAGAGTTCTTCGCGGTGCTGGGCACGGTGCTCGGCGCGCTGGTGCTGTTTTGCGTGGCGATCTGGTGGTCTGCATCGTGGCTGGCGAGGCTAACCCCATTCAGCTGGGAAACCGCGCTGGTCGGCGATCAGGTGATCGGTCCCCTGGAGGTCGGCGAAGACGCAGCGCGGGATCAGGCGCTGCAGCAGCTGGCCGATCGGCTGTCGGCGCACATGGATCTGCCCGAGGGCATGCAGATCAAGGTTCACTACAGCGACTCGCCGGTGGCCAACGCCTTCGCCACCCTGGGTGGGCACGTGATTATCACCCGCGGTTTGCTGGAGGAAGTGGACAGCGAGAATGCGCTGGCGATGGTGCTGGGACACGAAATCGCCCATGTGCAGCATCGCCATCCGATTGGCTCGCTGGGCGGCGGTCTGGCCTTGGGACTGATGGTGTCAGTGGTGGCCGGCGGCAGCGTCGACGTGACCAGCATCAGCGCTGCGCTGACCCAGCTGAGCTTCTCCCGCAGCTTCGAACGCGAGGCCGATGCCGCAGCGCTGGAGGCTCTGCGCGCCGAGTATGGCCACCTGCAGGGTGCCGAGGTGTTCTTCCAGCGAATGCTGGATGCCGATCCGGTCTCCGGACGGGTGCCGGCGTTCATCTCTACCCATCCCAACGTGCGCGAGCGGCTGGCGACCATTCGAGCGCGCCAGCAAGAGGCGGGCAGCGGCCAGCTCAGTGCACTGGATCCGCTGCTTTGCTATCGGGATTGCCCTTGATCAGGCGAGCCTTGGCCAGTCTGCTGCGGGTAGCACTGGCATTCGCGGTCTTCGTGTTGGGCCTGTGGTTGGCGATTACCCGCCCGATCTGGACCGGCAGCGGTGAGCATTTGGCCGGGTCCGCGGTCGACCAGCAGCGCTTGCGTCAGATCGTCGAGCAGCTGAGCACCGATTGGGCGCCGCGCGATTACGCCTCGGTCGAGCATACCGAAGCAGTTGCCA